>JBBRGK010000076.1:0-9660 GCA_038240805.1 Dehalococcoidia bacterium
GTGCGCGTGTGCGGCAATGGCGTGAATGCATGAGGGCCGGCAGCCGGGCGCCCTCCTGTGACATCACGGAGGTGTTACAGCCCCGGATTCCCCTTCAGTTTACCACCGATTTATCGCCGATCGAGATCGTGGCCTGAACCACATCAGCACGTGCCTGCATGCGGCATCCCGACCGCTCATCCCGCAGCGGCGAAGGCAGCATGGCGATGCCGCCAGTGGCCTGCCAGCACCAGTCCCGCTGCATTCAACGCCAGTACCAGCGCCCACAACCAGCCGCGACCGAAGGCGGCCACGTCGTAGGATGCATATAGCGCCAGCCCGGAAACGATCATCACCACAGCTGCGCCCTCCAGCGCGATCGGCGGCGAGAGACGGCGCCGCAGCAGCAGCAAAATCAGCGACGCCAGCCCGAACGCCGCGATGTATACCGCCGCCGTCCGGTTGCCGGACAGCACGCCGCGATTGAGCAGCAGGACCGCCAGACCCCAGCAGCCCAGCAGCACGGCAGGAGCCAGCAGCCGCGGGCGCTGCGTCGAGGCAACCAGCATGATCCCGCCCATGAACAGCGGCGTGATCAGAAAGTTGGCGCCCAGCACTTCAACAAGCAGGAAGTACGCCGCAGCGCCCGCCAGGTAGATGGCGGCGGTCAGGTATGTGCGCTGGAGCGGCTCCGGCTGCTGCTGCATTCATGCACGATACCATCGTCGCCTACCCGTCATCCGTCGGCCTGGTCACAACGCAGCGGTCGAGCGCAGCGGCTGGGGCACGCATCTCGGTCCGGGCTTTCGCACGAGCTCTTGATGTCGCCTTTTCGGCAAGTGCCGGTCGCCACAGGCTCCGCAGGCAGCGAGCACAGACCGGCTCTCTGCATGGGGTATGGGCAGAGCTCAGGACTCCGCTCACCCATGCGTCAGCGCGCCGGGCATTATGGCTCTCCACCGGCGTCATGCTCCACCCTCGCAGGACTCACGCAGGCCTGCTAAACTGCGGCAGACGGGACACCCTCTCCACCTCCAACCGTTCTCTCCTGCGCCAGCCGCCGAGAGTGTGTGTTGCCTGTCCACACCGCCACGAATCAGCCAGTGGCAGAAGGGCCGTCTGTGCGGCAGGCGATCGCAGCGCGCAGGTTGGCGATCGAATCCTTCTCCACCCGCAGCGTGTGTTTGGCGACCGCCCGATACGTCCAGCCGCCCGGTGCAGTCTCCTGGTTGAGCTGTTTATCGGTCAGCCCTGCCAGAGCGCCGATCAGCCGCGCCCGCTCCAGCAGCCACTCCGCCGCCAGCCGCTGCAGCGGGCTCTGGGTGAGCCGCGCCTCGTAGCGGCCTTCGATGATCTGGCCGGTGTGAATCTTCTCATGGTCGATATCGTTGGTGATCAGCGTCCAGACATCTTTGCCCTGAGCACAGACATGGCTGGAGGGCTCCAGCAGCTCCTGGTCCGCGAGGCTCAGCAGCAGGTCAACGGTTTCCTGCATCGATGCGGCAAGCTCTCGCATCGTCTCACGCGCCGTCTTTGGCACCGCAGCTGCCATGACTCCCTCCGTTCATCGCGCTTAACGTTCTCTGCGCGTCGCTACATATATATGTATACACCGACGTGCTCGCCATGAGTCGCCGAACCGCTATTCGCCCGCAGATCTGTCGCCCGCTGCGAGCCCTGCGCCGATTTCACGGAGAGGAAGCGCCGCCCGGCTCCGAACGCTCCCAGTCTGCTTTCGTCAGCGCATATTCAACGTCGTCCCCATCCCACGGGTCAGCCGAGGCGATCTGGTAGCTGCCCTGCGCCGGCAGGTCGGCGGTGGTCAGGCGATAGGCCCGCGCCAGGGTCAGGCCCGCCTTCTCCATCACCCGGCGCGAGGCGATGTTGTGCTCATACGTGTTGGCGATCACCCGCTGCACCCCGAGTTCGGTGAAGCCATTGCGGATCAGGGCGCTTGCGCCTTCGGTGGCGTAGCCCTTGCCCCAGGCTGATTTCCGCAGCCGGTAGCCGAGCTCCACTTCCTCGGTCCTGCTCTCTTGCCGGGGCCGGAAGCTGAACCAGCCCAGAAAGGCGCCGCTGGACCGCTCGATCGCCGCCCAGGTGCCGAACCCGGCAACCCGCTCGTAGTACGAGAGCAGCCGCGGCAGGAAGTCATGTTGGATGAATTCGCGGGACGTCGGCTCGCCGCCGTTGAGAAAGCGCATCACCTCGGGGTCACTGTCGAGCTCAAAGAGGTTATCGAGATCCGCTCCCGTGAACCGGCGCATCAGCAACCGGTCGGTTTCGAGAAAGAGCTGCATCGTCCGGCCCTTCTCCTGCACTTCGGTAACAACGGCCAGAGTAGCCGCCTCTGCTGCCACCCGCAAGCCCTGGCAAACGGCTATGACAACCGAGGCATAGGAATCTCCACCGAAGAACCGGCAGATCTCGCGGACCACAGAAATATCTCCGCCGGATCACTTGACAGGAGGCTCTATATATCGGAAACTCCCGATATGGTAATCGGTAATTTCCGAAACGAGTGATCATGAAAACCCTGGTGCAGACCACGGACGAAACCCGCGCGGTGCTGCTGCTGCGGGCGCTGGCGAACCCGGTGCGCTTTCGCATCGTGCAGCTTCTGGCGCAGCGCAGCGAGTGCATCACCGGCGACCTGGTGGACGAGTTACCGGTCTCGCAGTCAAGCGTCTCCGAGCACCTCGCCGTGCTCAAAGAGGCCGGCATCGTGCAGGGCACGGTCGATGGGCCGTACCGCTGCTACTGCCTGGAGCCGCAGGCACTGCAGTTTCTCAGCGACCTCTTCGCCGGCATCAAGCAGCAGACGTGCTGCTGAGCGGCTGACGAATGGTTGAACCATGGCGCTTCCCACCCGTTGCGCTGCGCCCTCGCGAAAGTCGAGGGGCGGCCGGAACCAGAAGCGAGATCTACCATGCTACGCCCTCGCGAAAGTCGAGGGGCAGCCGAAACCATAAGCAAGTAAGGAGCAACGACGATGGCACAGACAGCAGATCAGATCCGCTCGGCAGTGAGCGCGGCCTATGGCGCCCGGGCTCGCGAGGTCGCTGCAGGCAAGGCAGGCGCCTGTTGCGCCGATGACTGCTGCAGCGACAGCAGCGCTGCAGGCGGTATCAAGGAGCAGTTTTATGCCGGCAGCGAGACGGCGGCGCTGCCGGAGACGGTCGTCTCGTATGGCTGCGGCAACCCGGTTGCGATCGGGGCGCTTGAGCCCGGCGAAGTGGTGCTCGACCTCGGCTCCGGCGCGGGCCTCGACTGTTTCCTCGCTGCACGCCAGGTCGGCGTCTCTGGCCGGGTGATCGGCGTCGATATGACCGACGAGATGCTGAGCCTGGCTGAGGGCAACAAGGCGAAGGTCGGCGTCGCCAACGTCGAGTTCCGCAAAGGGCTGCTGGAGGCGCTGCCGGTCGATGACGGCTCAGTGAACGTGATCATCTCCAACTGCGTGATCAACCTCTCGCCCGACAAGGACGCCGTCTTCCGCGAGGCGTTCCGGGTGCTGACCCCCGGTGGCCGGCTGCATGTCTCCGATGTCGTGCTGCTGCACGCGCTTTCGCAGGCAGAGCAGGAGGATATGAACCTCTGGGCTGGCTGCATCTCCGGTTCGCTGGTGCAGGAGGACTACGCCGCCCGCCTCAAGACAGCTGGCTTTAGCGACGTGGCGATCACGCTTGCAGAGCCGGGCGACGGCGCCGAGAAGTCGTGGCGCAACGCCCTGATCGACGCCCGCAAGCCCGGCGGCGTCCCGCGCAAGCCACGCCGCCTCGCCCTCGACACAATCGAGCTGATCGCGGTGCCCGGCCTCGAAACCGGCGCCTGCTGCGACCCCTCGGCCGCCGACGGCTCTCGCTGCTGCTAACGTCCCGGTCGGTATGTTGCCCGGGCGGGATGGCAGACGTTTGTTTCGCCTCCGCGAGTACACGGCCCGGGTGTACCGTTGGGGCGGGCGGCGCTCACCGACATTTGCGAACGGTTGGGGTTGAACGACTGATATGTCCGATACACGCAGGCCACTTTCCGATTACCTGGCGATGCAGTACCCCTTCAACGCCATCGCAGACGAGGAGAGCGGCTACGTCATCCTCTTTCCGGATCTGCCCGGCTGCATGACCCAGGTCGAGGAGATCGCCGAGATCCCCGCGATGGCCGAGTCGGTTCGGCGCCTCTGGATCGGGGCCGAGTACGATCGGGGCACCGAGATCCCCCTGCCCTCTTACCCGGAGGAGTACAGCGGCAGGTTCAATCTGCGCATCCCGAAGTCGCTGCACCGGCAGCTTTCGGAGAGCGCCGAGTGCGATGGCGTCAGCCTGAACCAGTACGTGACCGCCCTGCTCGCAGCTGGCGACGCCCGTACACGAATCGATCGCCAGCCCGGCCTCTCCGCGCAACCGGCACGTGCCGGAGCGGCCTGACCAGAGCACAGCACCTGTACGAGCGCACAAAAGAGGGGGCCTGCTGGACGGTGTTCAGCAGGCCCCCTCGCTATTGCTTCTCGTTGCCTTTGCCGGCGCTACTGACTCCTGCTGCTGACGCTGATCCCGTTGGACCAGTTGGAACAGCCGAGGGAGTTGCAGGCGCGGACATAGACATTGAACTGGCTGCCAGGGTTCAGGTTCTGCAACAGGGTGCCGATGCTGCTTGGCGCAATATCCGAGAGGAACCTCCACGGCTGATTGGTCGGCGCATACGCCAGCTCATTGCGGGTTGCGTTGGTCGCGTTGTTGGTCCACTTCAGGCTAATGCTGGTCGCCGTCACGTAGTCGGAGCGCAAACCGCTCGGGGCTGCCGGCTTGCTGGCAACTGGGGCGCTCTTGCTGGTGACGCTGAGACCATTAGACCAGTCGGAGCAGCCGGCGCTGTTGCAGGCCTGGACATAGACGTTAAACTGGTTGCCCGGCTGCAGGTTCTGCAACAGGTAGCCGATGCTGCTCGGCGCGATGTCCCGCACGAACTGCCACGGCAGGTTGGTGGGCGCGTAGGCGAGCACGTTGCGCGTCGCGTTATCCGCGTTGTTGGTCCACTTCAGGCTGATGCTGTCGGTGGTCTGATTATCCGAGTGCAGGTTGCTCGGCGGCTTCGGCTTTGTCACGACAATGCTCTTGGTCGAGACGTTGATCCCGGTGGACCAGCTGGAGCAGCCGAGCGTGTTGCAGGCACGGACGTACAGGTTGTATGGGGTGCCGGGGGGCAGGTTTTCCAGCAGGGTGCCGATTGCCGACGAGGGGAGGCTGGGATTCGTCTTGCCCGGCTGGCCCTGCGCGGCGTAGGCCAGCTCGTTATTCGTGGCATTCGTGGCCGTATTGGTCCACTTGACGCTGATGCTGTTGGTGGTCTGGTAATCCGAGTGCAGACCTGTAGGCGCCGTGGGCTTGGTGGGTGCAGCGGGTGCAGCCGGCGCACTGGGGCCGCTGCCGCCGCCGCCCGGAAGCGAGGTGATCGTGCGGGTTGGGTTCGATACCGCCGAATCGGGGTGCTCACTTTCGAGCTTCCCTTCGATGAGCAGCCCTGTCTGAGCCTGGCCGGCCTTGTTCGGATGCATCGTCCCGAGAGAAGCCTGGCCCCATGTGAAGGAGATCCCGCCTTCGATGGCGCGGGCGTCATTGTTGTTATTGACGTAGCGGTTCCTCGCACAATAGCCGTTGCCGAGGTATGAGTTGTAGACTCCGTCGACAATCTTCCAGCCGTTTCTGACCGCGGCCTCACCGAGCGTGTGATTCAGGTACGGGACCACGGTATCGTGCGCCCACTGTGCCTCCGCCGGCGAGATATTATCAGTCAGATCCAACCCGAACCCTAGCGAGTTACCACAGTACCTGAACGTCTGCCCGTCCAGATAGGTGAGCGGACTCGGGTACTCGACAATCCAGATGTTGTCGATCGCCATACCCCTGGCCTTGTACTCCTTGATCTTGCCCTGCAGCTGGTCGTACAGGTGTGGCAGCGTCTGCTGATCGACGGCGGTCTGGAACTTCATGTGTTCCGGGTAACCCGAGTTGTTGCAGCCGTAAATGTTCAGGGGATTCATGCATTCCAACAAGATCTGGCTGAAGCCCAGATCATTGCCGCCAAAGCTGAGAATAAGGTCGTCGACTTTCTGGCAGGGGGTATGACCGCCGGGGCAGACGGTCTGGAAGAGGTCGTCGAGCTGGTGGAGGTGAATGGACGCGCCCCCGGTCACCGAGGTGGGATCGTAGCCCTCCGGACTGAGCTGCCAACCGATCGAGTCGCCGGTGCAGGCAAATGACATGTACTTTACGTTGTAGTACTGTGCGTGGATATTCTGGAACAGAGTAGCTGCGACCGCGGCCGGTGCGGTGCTCGAGCGGTGGCACTTGCGGTCCTCATCAGCGGGCGCCGTGCGGGCGCCTGAACCGGACCACTCGCCGGTCGCAAACCAGTGCGAAGCAGGCACATCCGGGTTGCCCTCGCCGGAGCCGAACGAGTCGCCGACGTTGACGATCAGCAACGGCTGCTTTGCAGGGTAGCCGCCACGCACGGTGTCTTCATCAGAAGGCGCCTCAGCGGGATCTGCCGGTGGCAAGGCGTTGGCCGGCAGCTGGCAGGTCTCTCCGGATCCTGCCTGGTCTTGTTGGTTGGAGCCGGCGGTGCTATCAGCGGTATCGGGTAAGCAGCCGGCGCCTTCACCGATCGGGGGCGGCGGCGCGGAGACCGGTCCCTGGCAGCCCGCCGAGTCCGGCTGGTCATTGCAGCTCGAATCTATCTCCGGGCTGGGCGGCGGGATCTCCGCCGGCATCGAGCAGTCAGCGCCCGTGTCTGTCTGGCCGGCGGTGCTGTCGCCGGGATCCGTGCTGGTGCTGTCGCATGGCGATGCCTGACCCGGCCGCGCCGGTGTCGCGCGCTGCGATCCGTGAGCGCCGGCAACGCTGGCGTTGCTCGGAGCGGAGCGCTGCGCTAAAGCGGGCGCAGCGCCCTGCCTGCCCGGCAGGAAGCAAACCAGGGAGAGCACGGCAACCAGCGGCAGGAGACGGCGGAGTTTGATCAAGTGTTGCCATCCTTCGGAATAGTACGTTGGGCCAGAGTCATGGGAAGCCGGCCGCATCGGTTGAGCGGCAGGCCGGGCTATGCGATGAGCGGCGTTACGCTGCCGGCCATCGATAAGCGATGGAGAGGGAGTTTACCGAATTGCCACAAAGGTTACATTTAACGTACGTTGATATTACGATTCTGTCAACGTACGGGCTGTTAATGTCACTCCCTATCCACGGGTCGCACGCATGAGGCGCAGCAACCTGCGGGAGTTCCGAATGTACCGCCCTCGCTCCCGTGCCGTCACCGGCATGCTGATCTTCGCTCTGGCAGCGTGCTTCGGCCTCCTGTCAGGGGGCAGCCAGCCGCTCCGGGCAGAAGCGCGCCCCGCAAGTGCCGCTGCCATGGCTTTGTCTGAGCAGGTGAGGCCACCCGCAGAGCGAATGACGCCAGCCGCCGAGCGGCTGCCGCGGCTGACCGTTCTCGGCCACGGCATCGAGTCCCGCCTCGCAACGCTGCAGACGCCGGCAGCGCCTTCGCAGGTGCCAGACGACGACCAGCATTGCGTTTCGTTGCCGGACGATCCGGAGCCTACCGGCACGCCGCACGAGCAGGCGGAGCAACTTTTCGCCCTGGCGCAGCGACACGATGAGGTGGGGGATGCCCTCCATGCTGGACCGCTCTACAGCCGCGCCCTCGATATCTACCGGCAGGAGGGCGACCGCCCAGACGAGGTGGCGGCGCTCGACGGACTCGGCCACACCAACACACATCTCGGTCAGCCAAAGCAGGCGATCGCCCTCTACACCGAGGCACTGGCAATCGCCCGCGAGCTGGGAAACAGCGATGCCGAGGCGGCGTTGCTCAACGATATCGGTGTCGCTGAGACCGACCTGGGCAATACCGCCCGTGGCCTCGATCTCTTTCAGCAGGCGCTCGCCATCCAGCGGCTCAGTGGGCAACGCGGTGGAGAAGGCCGCACGCTGATCAACCTTGCCGATGTGCAGACCCTGCGCGGCCTGTACGACGACGCCGCGGAGTCTGCGAATGAGGCCGACGCGGCCGCACAGGAGACAGGCGATCGGCTCGCGCAGGGCCAGGTGCTGATCGTGCGGGCCGGCCTTGCCAGGCGGGTGGGCGGCCACACGAAGGCGCTTGAGTACCTAAACACCGCTCTCGGCATTGCGCGTGAGCTTGGCGCCTGCGGGCAGCAGGCCCAGGTAATCACCGCGCTCGGCGCCGCCCAACTCGGCCTCGGCCAGTTTGCGCAGGCGCTCACCCTGTTTCAACAGGCGCTGGTGCTGACCCGCGAGCTGCACGACCGCTTCAACGAAAGCACCGACCTTTCGAACATCGGCGTGCTCTACGGCCAGATCAATCAGCCGGAAAAGGCGATCGGGTACTACCTCCAGGCGCTGCCCATCGCCCGCGAAACCGGCAACCGGGCAAGCGAAGGTGCCATCCTCAACAGCCTCGGTGATGCCTATGCCAATCTCGGCCGTCTCGACGAGGCCATCGACGTGCTCCGCCAGGCGCTGGCGATCGCGCGGGAGACCGGCGACCGCAAGTCAGAGCTTGACGACCTCAACAACCTGGCCTACGCGATCGAGCAGCATGGTGAGTGGGCCGACGCGCTCGGCATCTATTACGACGCGCTCGACATCGCGATCGAGATCGTCGACGCGGATGGCATTGCCCGCGAGGCCACCCATATCGCCTCGTTCTACGTCCTCCTGAAGCGGTACGACGACGCGCTTGAATGGCTCGACCAGGGGCTGCAGGCAGTGCGGCTGATTGGCGACCGTCAGGGCGAAGCGAACACGCTGGGCATCGTCGGCTTCGTCCACGAACTGGCAGGCGATGACGATCTGGCGTTGGAGGCGTACTTCAAATCGATCGCCATCGCTGAAGAGCTGCGTTCCAATGCGCAGCTCGACGAGTTCCGCGCCTCGCTCAGCGGCGAGTTCGCTTTCACCTACGCCTCGGCCGTAAATCTGCTCGTGAAACACGGCCGCACCGAGGAGGCATTTAACCTGGGCGAGCGCGCCCGCTCACGCTCGCTGCTCGACCAGCTCGGCAACACCCGTCTCGATCTCTCCCGCGGCGCCAACCCGCGGCTGCTGCAGCAGGAGGAGGCGCTCCGCACGGAGATCGGCGGGCTCGACCTGACGGTGCGCCAGGAAAAAGCAAAGCCCTATGCAAAGCAGGACCGCTCGCTGATCAGCCGGCTGGAGGCCGACCTGCAGACCAAACAGACGCAGTACGCTGACCTGCTGTCGCAGCTAAAGCTGTCCGATCCCGAGACGGCGTCACTGGTCAGCGTCTCCCCGCTCACACTCAAGGAGGTACAGGCGCAGCTCGATGACCGCACCACGCTGCTCTCGTACTACGTCACCGCCGACACGACCTTCGCCTTCATCATCACGCGCACTGGCTTCGAGACGGTGCCGCTGCCCGTGAAGGAGATGGACCTGCGCAACGCCAACGCGGCCTTCCGCGCCGAGTTCATGCAGGCGCCGCGCATCAGCGCCCTCCCCAACCCGCCGGAGAGCCTGCGCTACCTGTACGGCGTGCTCGTGGCGCCGCTGGCGAACCGGCTCAAGACGCCGGTGCTGGGCATCGCCCCGCACGACGTGCTGCACTACGTGCCATTCGCGGCGCTCTCCGATGGCACGCAGT
>JBBRGK010000077.1:0-9624 GCA_038240805.1 Dehalococcoidia bacterium
ATGCTGCAGCGAGCACGCTTTCTTTCAACGGGGAGCAAGTGACACTTGCCAACGGTAAATTCTGGTTCGATCACCAGTGGGGCACCGGCATGATTCCCGGCGGCGCACCGCGTTCGCAGGTCTTACGGGCGGCAGGGCTGATGGCGGCGCCCGGCCCCGGCGGCTGGGACTGGTTCATGGCGCAGTTCGACGATGAGCGCGTGTTGACGTTCTATTCGCTGCACGCCAATGAGTTCCGAGAATTCTACTTCCAAACTGGACCCACACCTCCCAGCACAATGCGTGTGCCGGTTCGCGGCAAGTACATGGACCCGTCCGGCGCTGTAACCGATGTCACCGGTTCGATGGAGATTACTGAGTGGGTGCGCAGCGTCACCACGCCGGACGCCGCCAAGTACCCGGTAACCAACGCCTGGAACCCCAACCGCTGGGAGTACCGTATCGACGGCGGTGTGCCGGATGAGATGCGCCGCTTCAACATGGTGCCGATCGTCAGCACAGGGCAGTCGGGCTACTTCGCTTTCGGTGGCGGCTACTCGGAGGGTGCAGTCTACCTTCAGGACGAGGAGGGAAAGAACATCGGGCGTGGCTTTGCCGAGTCGGTTCTCTATGCCGATCCACGCCGAACGATGGTCACCCTGGCTGGCCTGCCCGGCACGGACTCGATGCTGAAGACCTTCGAGCATGAGAGCCCGTCTCTGCTGAATAAGGTCAAGACCATCCTGTATCTCGCCTGGCCGCCGAACAGCAAGAAGCTGAAGCAGATTATCACCCAATGCGTTGAGCACGGCCTCGACGTGCCGGCGCCGAAACCGAAGTGACCGTGCGGAATGTCACTACGGCAGATACGGGCGCGCGCGGTTATGGCGCCTCTCCCGACTTCGCCGCCGCGATGCGTTCTCTGAGCGGTGTGATCCGGTAACGGCGGAGTTCCGGCATCCCGGCGGCAACGGCGCAGACGACGGCGATGCAGCCCGCTCCACCACTCACCACGCTAAAGGTTGCGCTGGTGATCGCTGCGACCAGCCCGGACTCGACGGCGCCGACCTGATTGGACGCACCGACAAAGAGCGAGCTTATGGCGCTCACCCGGCCGCGAAGTGCGTCCGGCGTGGCGAGCTGGATAGTGGTCTGCCGCATCACGACGCTGACCTGATCTGCCGCTCCGGTCAAACCGTATGCCAGCAGCGAAAGCGGGAACGAGCGGGCGATACCGAACAGCATCGTCGTGAGGCCAAACGCCGCAACGGTCATCAGCAATGCCCGGCCGGTCTGCTTGATTGGCGGCAGAGCCACCAGCGCCACACCCATGATCAGGGCACCGACCGGCTGTGCTGAGGTGAGCACGCCGTAGCCGCCTGCGCCTACTTTGAGGATCTGCTGCGCGTAAATCGGCAGCATCGCCGTGGCGCCGCCGAGGATGACCGCGAACATGTCGAGCGTCATCACGCCGAACAGCACCTGGCGGTGGCGGACAAAGCTAATTCCTTCCTTGATCGCCCTGAGGCTCATCGCGCGTTTTTCGATCGCCTCGCGTCGAGGCGAGAGAAGGAGAAGAGAGATGATCGTGATCGCGATCAGCAACACCGTGATTGCGTAGGCAGAAGCCACCCCGCTCGTCGCGATCAGGATGCCGCCGAACGCCGGCCCGCCGACAAACGCGAACTGTTGCACTGCCGAACTGAGCGTAACCGCGTTGGGAAACAGGTCACGCGGTACGAGCAACGGCAGAAGCGCCTGCCGGGCCGGGTTCTCGAATGAACTGGCGATCGCAATGACCAGCACCAGCCCGTAGATCAGCGGCAGGTTGATGGCGCCGCTGCTTGTGGTGACGAACAGGATCGCGGTTGCCACGAGCGGTGCGAGTTGCGAGATCACGACGATGCGGCGGCGGTCGAAGCTGTCGGCAAGTGCGCCGCCGATCAGGCTCATACCAAGTGCTGGCACGAATCTCATAAGGCCCAGCAGTCCCAGTTGGAGCGCGGAATGGGTCAGCGAATATACCTGCCAGGCGATCGCGACCTGTTGCAGCGTCTGGGCAGCGCCCGCGCAGAGACGCCCGATCGCAAACAGGCGGAAGTTTCGCCCCCGCAGTGATGCGAGCGGCTCGTGAGCGGCGGGCCTCGGCGAGTCATCTGGCTCAGTCAGGATTGATCCTCCGCGCCGCCGGATCCAGGCCCGGAGCACGCGGTTCATCGTCCCGCGACCGTGCGGGCACCGTCAATGATGGGCAATCGAATGGCGGGTTCGTCGAAACCGTGAGTGCGCCTAACTGGTGCCATCCGTACACTGGACGCAAAGTACAGATCGCGCCCGACGCTGCGGCCGGGCTGCGCAGGGGAGCAAGCAATGGCAGTCGCGTGGGCAGAGCTCAAGCCATTTGTGCAGGAAGCATTCGATCGCATGGGGCGAGTGGAGCGGGCCGATGTGGTCGAGCTGGCCTATGAGAAGAACGCCGATGACGACGTTGTGGACGCTGCGGATGTAATCGGTTCACGCGTATTTCCCTCGGTTGAGGCGGCGCGCGACTTCCTGATCAGCCAGAAAGCGGTCTCTGAGTAAGGATGGCGTTACAACTCCCGGTCGTGCTTGCGGCCCCGCCGGTACCCGAAGGAACCGTCTATTTCGTCCGCCACGGTCTGGTGCATAACCCCGATCGCATCATGTATGGCTGGCTGCCGCGCTTTCGCCTCGCCGAAGAGGGTGTTCAGCAGGCCGATGCGGCTGGCCGCTACCTGGCCGGCAAGGGAGCGACGCTGATTCTCAGCAGCCCTCTCTTACGCGCTGGTCACACGGCGCGAATTATCGCCTCGTATATGCCGGGCGTTCTCATTCGCCGCAGCCGGCTGCTAATCGAAGGCGGACTCGCTAAGGCGTGGCAGGGAATCTACTGGGATGAATTGCCGCAAAAGCATCCCGAGCACTACCGTACCTGGCAGGAGTCCGCAGGCTCGATGGAACTTGGCGAATCGATGGCAGCCATGGCGCGACGGGTGCAGGCCGCGATGGCGCTTGCGCTGCGGCTTACGCGCGGCGGCCCGGCCATCTGTGTTTCCCACCGCGACCCCATCGCTGCGTTTCGGCTCGCGGTCGAGGGCCGATCGTTCGATGAACTGCACGTGATGGAGTGCAACACTGCTTGCATCACGGTGATCAGTTCGAACAGTGGTCATCTACGAATCGTTGACTATGTGCAGCCGTATGAAAGCCCCCTGCCTGCTTGACGGGCGTTCAGGCCGAGGCCATCCTTATGGCGTCTCTCGCACCCTCGTAGCAATGAGCGCTGGACAGGCCCTGGAGGATCCGCGTGGATTTCGAGCTGGATGAACCGCACCGCCTGTTGCGAGACACGGTGCACACGTGGGCATCGCGTGAGATCGGGCCGATCGCCGGCGAGATAGATCGAACGGACCAGTTCCCCATGCAGCTCTGGCCGCAGATGGGCGAGCTGGGTCTGCTCGGCGTCACCGTCTCCGAGGCCGAGGGCGGCAGCGGCTTCGACCTGCTCGCAGGCGTGCTTGTGACCGAGCAGATCGCACGCGAGTCGGCCTCAGTGGCGCTCTCGTACGGCGCTCATGCCAACCTGTGCGTCAACAACCTCGCGGTGAACGGCAATCCGGAGCAACGTGCCAGATACTTGCCACCGTTGATCTCGGGCCAGGCGGTTGGGGCACTGGCGCTCACGGAGCCCGATGCCGGCTCAGATGCCGTCGGCATCCAGACGACCGCCGTCCGCGACGGTGACGACTATCTGCTGAATGGCAGCAAGCTGTACATCACGAATGGCCCCATCGCATCAACGTTTGTGCTCTATGCCAAAACAGCGCCTGACAAGGGCTCGCACGGCATCACCGCGTTCATCGTCGAGCACGACTCTCCCGGCTTCGCGGTCGCCCGCAAACTCGATAAGGTCGGCCACCGCGGCTCTCCAACCGCTGAGTTGAGACTGGACGACTGCCGGGTGCCGGCTCGAAACGTCCTCGGGAAAGTCAATGAAGGCGTCGCGGTAATGATGTCGGGCCTTGATAGCGAGCGCTCGTTTCTCGCCGGAGAGCCTCTCGGGATCGCGCAGGCGTGCCTGGACGCTTCAGTAGCGTATGCGAAGCAACGCAAGCAGTTCGGCAAGCCAATCGGCAGCTTTCAGCTTGTACAGGGCATGCTCGCGGACATGTACACCGAGTTAGAGGCTGCACGCTGGCTGGTCTACCGGACGGCGGCGCTGGCGTGGAGCGTGCAGCAGGAAGGGCGGGCTGGCGGTCGCAAGGTCTCGAAAGAAGCGGCTGCCTCGATCCTGTACTCTGCTGAGATGTCAACCCGTGTCGCTCTCCATGCCGTCCAGATTTTCGGCGGCGCCGGTTACATGGCGGATGCTCCTGTGGCCCGCTACCTGCGAGACGCCAAGCTTCTGGAGATCGGCGCCGGTACCTCGGAGATCCGGCGGATGCTGATCGCGCGCGAATTGCTGCGCTGACGGCGGAGGTGGGTCTCTGATGGTCCAATCCGAGCGGCTCGCTGCCGGTTTCGTTAACCATCTCCTGACCGCGATGCCTGTGCTTGCCAGCCGCATTGACACGGAGAGCGAGAGCTTTCGCCGAAACGCCGAGACGGCCGCGACGTCGCGGCAGGAGCTTCGAGCCCACCTACGTCAGGTACAGGCCGGTGGTGGCGAAGCTGCCGTCAAGCGCCATCGGTCGCGGGGCAAGCTGCTGGCACGGGAGCGGATCGACCTCTTGCTCGACCCTGGGGCGCCGTTTCTCGAACTGAGCACCCTGGCCGCGTGGGAGATGTATGACGGAGATGCACCATCGGCTGGTATCGTCACCGGTATCGGTCGAGTCTGTGGCATGGAAGTCATGATCGTGGCGAACGACGCCACGGTGAAAGGCGGCACCTACTACCCGGTCACGGTGAAAAAACACCTGCGGGCGCAGGAGGTGGCGCTAGAAAATCGGCTGCCTTGCATCTACCTGGTCGACTCAGGCGGCGCGTTTCTCCCCTTGCAGAGCGACGTGTTTCCGGACCGTGAGCACTTCGGCCGCATATTCTTCAACCAGGCGCAAATGTCCGCCGCCGGTATTCCGCAGATCGCGGCGGTGATGGGTTCCTGCACGGCGGGCGGCGCCTACGTGCCGGCGATGAGCGATGAAACAATCATCGTGCGAGGCAACGGCACGATCTTTCTTGGCGGACCGCCACTGGTCAGAGCGGCAACGGGCGAGGAGGTCACCGCAGAGGAACTGGGTGGCGCGGAGGTCCACACGACGATTTCAGGTGTGGCCGATCACTACGCCGTCAACGACGAACACGCACTTTCGATCTGCCGCAGCATCGTCGCGAACCTGCACCGCAGCAAGCATGTTCCCTGGCCGCTAACGGAGCCGGAGCCGCCGCTCTACGATCCGGCCGAAATTGGCGGCATTTTGCCGCCCGACCTTCGCCACGCCTTCGATGTTCGTGAAATTATCGCTCGGCTGGTCGATGGCAGCCGCTTCCACGAGTTCAAGGCGCGCTACGCGACCACGCTGGTTTGTGGCTTCGCCCGTCTCCACGGTTTTCCGGTCGGGATCGTCGCCAACAACGGGATTCTGTTTTCCGAGAGCGCCCTCAAAGGCGCTCATTTCATCGAGCTGTGCGCTGCACGCAAGGTCCCGCTGGTGTTTTTGCAGAACATCACCGGCTTCATGGTCGGCAAAGAGTATGAGAACAAAGGAATCGCGCGCGACGGCGCCAAGATGGTCATGGCGGTGGCAAACGCGGCCGTGCCGAAGTTCACGGTGATCATGGGCGGTTCCTTTGGCGCCGGGAACTACGCCATGTGCGGACGCGCCTATTCGCCGCGTCAGCTTTGGACCTGGCCCTCCGCGCGTATCTCCGTGATGGGCGGGCAGCAGGCGGCGAACGTGCTGCTGACTGTGCGGCTCGATGGTCTGAAGGCGCAGGGGAAGGCGATGAGCGACGCGGAACAGGCTGCGTTCATGGCGCCAACGCTCGAAACGTACGAGCATGAAGGCAGCCCCTACTTCAGCACGGCCCGGCTCTGGGATGACGGTATTATCGACCCGGCGGACACTCGTACGGTTCTTGGCCTGGGTATCTCGGCCGCGTTGAACGCACCGATCCCGGACACGAAGTGGGGTATCTTCCGGATGTGATAGAGAGGCTGCTAGAGCCAAACCCGTGATGGACGGCCAGGCGATGTTCGAAAAGGTGCTGATTGCCAACCGGGGCGAGATAGCGGTGCGGATCGCCCGTGCCTGTCATGAGCTTGGCATACGGGTCGTGGCCGTCTATTCGGACGCCGACAGGCTGGCGCTCCACGTCCGTGTTGCCGACGAGGCGTACCGCATCGGTCCGCCGTCGGCCCGTGAGAGCTACCTGAATATGGATGCGATTCTCGCCGCAGCACGCGATAGCGGGGCCGAGGCAATTCATCCGGGCTACGGCTTTCTATCGGAGAATGCGGTTTTCGCCGAACGTGTTGCGGCAGCCGGACTCGTGTTCATCGGCCCGCCCGCTGGCGCGATCAAGAAGATGGGCGACAAGGCGGCTGCCAAGCGGCTGATGATTGATGCGAGCGTGCCGGTTGTCCCTGGCTATCAGGGAACGGCCCAGGACGATCGAACGCTTGAGGCAGAAGCGGCCAGGATCGGCTATCCGCTGCTGATCAAGGCGGCGGCTGGCGGCGGTGGCCGTGGCATGCGTGAGGTGCGGGAGCAGGGGCAGTTTTCAGACCGGCTTGAAGGCGCTCGTCGCGAGGCGCTATCGGCGTTCGGGGATGACACCGTCCTGCTTGAGCGGTTGGTCGAGGGGGCGCGTCACGTTGAGATCCAGGTTTTTGGAGACTCGCGCGGTCGCGTCGTCTATCTTGGCGAACGCGACTGTTCGATCCAGCGCCGGCACCAAAAGGTGTTTGAAGAGTCGCCCTCACCGGCCGTTGATGCTGATCTGCGGCGCAGAATGGGCGGGGCGGCGGTTAAAGCGGCTTTGAGCGTTGCCTACACCAACGCCGGTACGATCGAGTTCCTGCTAGCGGAGAGCGGCGATTTCTACTTCCTCGAGATGAACACCCGCCTGCAGGTGGAGCACCCGGTGACGGAGCTCACCACGGGTATCGACCTCGTCAAGCTTCAGTTGGAGGTAGCCGCAGGCTCGCCGCTCCCGTTCGAGCAGGTGGACATCGTGTTATCCGGTCACGCGATCGAGGCTCGGCTGTACGCCGAGGACCCCGCCAACAACTACCTGCCCTCAGCCGGTAAGCTCTCGGAGTTCAAGATGCCATCCGGGGCATCGGTGCGGGTGGATGCTGGCTTCCGAGCTGGCGACACGGTGAGCTCGTACTACGACGCCATGCTGGCAAAGATCATTGTCTACGGCGCCACGCGGCCGGAGGCGGTGGCAAACCTTGTTCGGGCACTGGACGAAACCAGCGTAGCCGGCGTAACGACAAACCTGCCGCTGCTGCGTGCAGTGGCCGCCTCGACGGAGTTTGGCGCAGGCATCGCGACGATTGAATTCCTTGACGGTCGTTCGGCTGAGACTCTGACCGAGAGTGTGCCGGAGACGTTCGCCATCGCCGCCGCCGGTTTCCTGCTAACCGAAGCAGCTTGGCCGGTTACGGGCACCGGCGACCCATGGCAGACGATCGGGCCATGGCGGAGCGGTGGAGCGTATTGTGTGATGTCACTACTGATTGATGGACTGCTTTGCAACGTCCTGGCGAGCGGTGGTGACCACACCGGCGTGTGGTTGCTTGTGATCGCGGGCGAGGAGCATGTTGTTGGCTTTGACCGAGTTAACGCGTCCGACTTGCTCGTGCGCCGGGGAGCGCAGATTGCCTCGTTTGTCCAAGAAACCGACGAATCCGGCGTGCTGCTTCGGCGTCGCGACGAAACGCATCGTGTAGACCTGGCGCCTTCACCGACGCCCGATCTGGCTTCGGCCTCGGTTCAGATTGCCACTGGCGGTGGCCGGCTGATCGCGCCGATGCCGGGCACGATCGCAAAGCTCGGTGTCTCCGTTGGTGACGTGGTGAAGCAGCGCCAAACGCTCGCCATTCTGGAAGCGATGAAGATGGAGCATGCCATCCAGGCATCGATCGATGGCCGGGTCGGCGCGATTCACTGCCACGAGGGCGATAGAGTGACCGGCGGCGCGTTGCTGATCGAACTGGAGCCGGCGCCCCCGGCGTGACTCGCATTGTTCATGAAAATTTGCGAAGCGAAGTGCGTTGGCGGACAAATCTGCAAACTGAGCGAAGATCTATGCAACTAACCACTGACGACGCGCTTCGGATGGTCTCGGCCGCCCATGCGAAAGCGACCGAGAGCGGCGCAGCGATCAGCACTGCGGTCGTGGACGGGGGCGGCCATCTGCTTGCGCTGGTGCGGATGGAGCGGTCGCCCTGGCTCACCGCCGACTCGGCGCATGCGCTCGCCTATACGGCCGCCGGCTTCCACAGCAGCGGCGCAAAGCTCGCGGGCCTTGCTTCACAGCCCTGGTTCCAGGCGCTTACTGTTCAGAGCCACGGGCTCGTGGTGGCGGGCGGCGGCTCATTGCCGGTGAAACGCGACGGAGGCACGGTCGGGGCAATCGCTTGCAGTGGCGCCTCGGACGCGGTCGATCTTGCCTGTGCCGAAGCGGGTTTAGCGGCTCTCGACTCGGCGCTGTAGGGCCGGGAAGCTTTCCCGAAAACTTTCTGGCCTTTTGAATAGAACCAGGCCCCTGTTCGCCCGACGGTCGAGGCTATGCTGTGACGCCGGCGAGTTCGAGGCCCGCGGCCAACACTTCCGGTACCAGCTTCTGTTCCGGCACCTCGGTGTAGATTCGCATCAGTGGTTCGGTTCCGGAGAAGCGGATCAGGAGCCAGCCGCCACCCGCCAGGTTATAGAGATAGCCGTCCAGCCGACCCTGGCTCTCGACCTTCAATCCCACGACTTGCTTCGGGTCAGCCTGGTCCAGCCGAGCGATGATCGAGGCGCGCTGCGCCGGATCGAAATGAACGTCGGACCGGTCGTAATAGTGCGGGCCGACCTTGTCATACAGGTCCTTGATGAGCTGCGTTGGACGCTTGCCGGTGCGAGCAACGAGATCAAGCATAAAGAGGCCCGCCAGAACACCATCGCGCTCGGGAATATGGCCGCGAAAGCCGTAGCCCCCGGATTCTTCGCCGGCCAGCAGAGCGTTGAGCGCCATCATGCGCGGGCCGATGTATTTGAAGCCGACGGCCGTCTCTTCGACCGGCACACCGTAGATCTCGCCCAGGCGATCGACCATCCGCGTAGTGGTCAACGAACGCACGATCGCGCCGCGGTCGCCTCGGACTTCCAGGAAGTAGTAGGCGAGCAGCGCGAAGACCTGCAACTGGTTTACGAAGTTGCCGTTCTCATCCATCACACCGAGGCGATCAGCATCCCCGTCCGTGGCGAGTCCGATATCGAAGGCCGGACCTTCCTCGCCGCCGGCTGGCTGCACGCGCATCGCTTCGGAGAGCCGTTGCAGGTTGCGGGTGATCGGTTCTGGCGCACCGATGCCAGGGAAACGAGGATTCCACTCGGCATGCAGCTCGGATACGCGGCAGGTGCCCGAGGCCAGGAGTTCGGCAAAACAACGTTGACCCGCCCCGTA
>JBBRGK010000078.1:0-9424 GCA_038240805.1 Dehalococcoidia bacterium
CCCTACGGCGAGCCATCGCCAGTGCCGTGGCGCGACCGATGCCGCTGGCCCCGCCGGTAATAACCACGACTTTCCCGTCAAGCTCCATGAGACCCTCTCTTCAGTCCCGTTAATCGGAATTCACTCGACCGTCCTCTCGACGGCAACGTAGCTAGCCAGGAACGAGCTCGGAGATCTCCTCCAGCATCGCCAGATCCTCAAAGTCGTTCACCTGAAGCATCACGCGATCGATTCCCGCTGCAGCCAACGCCTCCAGCCGCAAGGCGATCTCGTCCGGCGTACCGCAAACCCAGCCCGATGCACGCACGGCTTCTGGCACAGCAGAGGTGTCGAACTCGGCCAGATGCGGGATCAGCCGCTGCAGAGCCTGGCAGCGGCGCTCAAGCTCCCGCTCACTGCCGCCGATTAACACGCCCATCGCCACAGACCGTCGAATCAATCCAGGCTCCCGCCCAATGGCAGCGCATTGCTCGGCCAGCCGCTCGCTCCGTTCCAGATAGAGGTCCGGTGAGTTGGTCGTCATGTTCCATTCGTCTGCATATCGGGCGACGATACGCAGGAAACGTTCCTTGCCCATGCCGCCAATGAGCAGCGGAATGCACCGTCGCGATTCCGGCCGTGGATGCGCGTCGATGGCATCGACCCGATAGAACTCACCGTTGTAGGTGGCAGGGCCGTCTTCCTGCATCCGCAGAATCACTTCGATTCCCTCTTC
Source organism: Dehalococcoidia bacterium (assembly GCA_038240805.1). Lineage (GTDB taxonomy): Bacteria > Chloroflexota > Dehalococcoidia > CAUJGQ01 > CAUJGQ01 > JBBRGK01. Next base: position 716 of record JBBRGK010000078.1, read on the forward strand.
GAGCCGCGCCAGCCGTTCACGAAGCGGCGGAAATGGGAAGCCGAAAGCCGTATGCTCGCGCTGATTCCAGCCTGCGCCAACGCCGAGCACAAGCCTGCCGCCGCTCAGCGAATCGACGGACATCGCGACCTTTGCCAGCATCGCCGGATTGCGGAAGCTCATCGGCGAAACCAGCGAGCCGATCTGCAGCCGCTCTGTTTCCACAGCGGCGACGGTCAGCGCTGTCCAGGTTTCGTTCGCGAGCCTGCCTTCGTCGATGATCGACAGCAGGTGGTCGGAGCGCCAGAGAGAGTCGAAGCCGAGACGCTCGGTTTCCGTGGCGATGCGCCGCCACGCGTCCCAGGTCAGACCCTCCTGCCCTTCGACGATGATGCCCAGTTTCATGGGTGCTCCGGCGGTGCCGTTTGCTGTCTCTGATCACGAAGGCCACCACGGGGCCGGACGCTACCAGAGGCGGCCAAGGAAGTGCTGCGCGATCTGATCGCCAGCCATTGCAATGAAGAGCAGCGAGAGGTAGGCGATCGAGTACCGGAAGAGGCCCATCGCCGCTTTGGGTGTTGGTGTACGGTCCAGGCGGAACGTGTACAGCATGAACCCTGCACCGAGGACGGCGGCTGCGGCAGCGTAGACAATACCGACCGTATGGGTTGGCAACAGCAGGAAGCTGGAGACAACGAGCACGACCGAATAGAGAATGATCTGCCGCCGTGTCTCCTCGGCCCCACGGACGACGGGCAGCATCGGGATGTGGGCACGTTCGTAATCGTCCTGGAATCTCAGCGCCAGAGCCCAGAAGTGGGGCGGCGTCCAGAGGAAGATGATCAAAAACATAACCACGGGCGCCCAGGTGAGCCCACCCGTGACGGCAGCCCAACCGATCATCGGCGGCATCGCTCCGGCTGCCCCGCCGATGACGATGTTCTGCGGCGTGCTGCGTTTCAGCCAGAGCGTGTACACGAAGACGTAGAACGCGAGCGCGACCATCGATAACGACGCGCTCAGCAGGTTCACCATCAACGTCATCTGCACGAAGGCGCCAACACCGAGCGCTATCCCGAAAAACAGCGCTCGGCCCGGCGTCACCTGCCCCGTTACAAGCGGGCGCTTGCTGGTACGCGCCATCAACTGATCGACGTCGCGGTCGATATAGCAGTTGATAGCACCGGCGCCACCGGCCGCCAGGTAACCACCGACGAGCGTTGCCAGCAGCAGCTCCCAACCGGGCCAGCCTTTCGCCGCAAGCACCATGGCTGGCACGGTGGTGATCAGCAGTAGCTCGATGATACGGGGCTTGGTCAGAGCCACATACGCCCGCAGCGTGCCGAGCCATTGCTGCATGAGCGGAGCTGGTGCAGCCTGAGCGGCGTGTTCCGATGCGCGGACGCCGATACTCAACCCGCTACCTCCTGCGGAGGCCGGGTGCTGCCACGAATGGGGCGGTCCGTTGCGTCGGTCACAGCAAGTGCCTCGCGCTGCGTGATCGCGTATGACATCCACGCGATCACGACCAGCGCCACCCATAATGCTGACCCGGTCGCCAGGTGCAGAATGCGTACGCCGGTCGCAAGCTTCGTCCAAACGTTAAACGCGCCGAGCATGATCTGCACGATAAACATTCCCATCAGGTCACGCACCTGCCGCCGCACCACGGGCTGGTCTCGCAGCCAGCGGAAGGCGCTGACGACGAGCACCCCGAGCGCCACAGTCACAAGCACCACGAGGATGCGGTGCGTGACGTGAATATCCACGTACTTGTTGCCGTGGGGGAATACTTCGCCGTTGCAGAGCGGCCAGGTTGAGCACGAGGTGCCCGCGCCGGAACTGGCGACGTAAGCGCCACTCAAAAGCAGAACGTACATTCCAACTGCGGCCACGAACGCGGCTGTCCGAAATCTCTTCGTGCCGCTGGCCACGGCCGAGGCAGCCGGTCGCACGATTGCGTGTGTGCGTTGGAAACTGACAAGCGTGAGCAGCGTGACACAGCCAAGCAACAGCATTGCGTTGCCGAGATGCGCTGTCACAACCGACGCGGACAACTCCGCCTTCACTGTCGCGGCGCCAAGCAGAATCTGCGCGATGAGCAGAATGACGGCGCCGATGGCCAGAGCGAGAATCGCTCGATCGCGGCGGTGGTAGCGGAAGGCAACCGCCGCCGTAGCGAGCACGAGAACGCTCACCAAACTCGCGAAGATGCGATGCGTATATTCGATCAGAACGTGGTGATTGAAAGCGGGTACGATGCTGCCATTGCAGGTGGGCCAGTCCGGACAGGCAAGGCCGGAGTTCGTTACGCGAACGGTGCCGCCGATCACCACCAGGATGTACGTGGCGATCGCCGTCGCCAGGGCAAGCCGCTGGAACCTGGTCACAAAGTGTCCTCAGACAGCGGCCATTGGGGATGGACTGACCGCGTAGTGCCGCCCGGAAGACGTGAAGTAAGCGCCCGGGTCGCCCGATCCACTGGTTCGCTATCGGGAACCAAACAGATCATAGTGGCTCGCTACGTCTCTGTGTCAATCTCGGCGGGCGTGCGGTTGCAGAACACGAGGCCGCCTCCATATCCTGCTCAGTACCTTCTCCAATAACGCCATGAACGGCGATCAGAAAGCCTGTCAACCGTGATTCCACGCTCCGAACCACAGACGGCATCCGGCCAGGCCGCTCGATCTCATGCTCCCGATAGCATTGACCTCAACCCAATTCCGCCCTCGGTGCACGTTTCGGGTCTCGTGAAGCGCTATGGATCGTTAACGGCAGTTGACGGCATCAGTTTCGATGTACGCCCCGCTGAAGTTTTCGGCCTCCTCGGGCCCAACGGCGCCGGCAAGACGACGACCGTCGAGGTCATCGAAGGGCTGCGGGATGCTGACGCGGGCGACGTGCAGGTGCTGGGGCTCGAAGTCCGCACACACAAGCACCAAATCAAAGAACGGATCGGCGTCCAGTTACAGTCACCATCGCTGTTTCCTCGACTCCGAGTGATCGAGCTCATGCAACTGTTCGCGCGCTTCTTCAAGCATTCCCTGCCGCTTGAGCCGCTGATCGCCGAGTTCGGTCTGGAAGAGAGCCGGCAAAAGCTGGTGAAGCACCTGTCCGGCGGCCAGCAGCAGCGGCTGTCGGTGGCACTCGCTCTTGTGAACGACCCGGAGATCGTGTTTCTTGATGAACCGACAAACGGGCTCGATCCGCAGGCACGCCAGAACCTCTGGGCTGCTGTTCGCGGTCTTCAGCAGCGGGGCAAAACGATTCTATTGACCACCCATTACATGGAAGAAGCCGAACGCCTCTGCGACCGTGTCGCGATCGTTGACCAGGGGCGGCTTGTTGCGGTCGGGACGCCGCGGGAACTCATTGAGCGGGCGTTTACCGAGAGCGCCGTGACCTTTCGCGCCGAACAGGTCGAATCAGTCGAAATGGAGCGGTTGGCCGCAGTCGGCCACACGAGTCACGATGACTCGGACTGGACGCTTTACACGTCGAACGTGCCGGCAACGATGAGCGGTCTGCTCACCTATACGCAGGCTCACGGAATCCAGTTGGAAGGGCTCTCGGTTCGGGGCGCTTCACTCGAAGATGTCTTTCTCAAACTCACCGGCCGTCGCTTCCGCGACTGAGAGGGTTCCGAGCACCGTCATGGCAACGTTTTTCGAGTTAACCCGTGCCTATTTTCGCTCTTTCATGCGCGAGCCTTCGGCCGTTGTCTTCTCCTTCGCCATCCCGGTCCTGTTCATCGTCGTGTTCGGTCTCCTGTTCGGGAATCAGGGCACCCCGCACTTCGACATCGGCGTGGCAGCGGGGACGGGGGCCAACAGCGCCCGGCTGACCACGACCCTCGAACAGATCGGCATCTTCAAGGTTCACCAGGGCGATTTACAGGCAGAATTGAAGAAACTGAAGAAAGGCGATCGGAAGGCGGTACTGGATGTCCCCGCTGCCGTCGATTCGGCCTCCCCGGCCACTGTTACTATCTACTCCGACCCATCGAGCACGAGCACCCAGCAGGTGCTGTTGCCGGTTCTTCGGCAAACGATCGATGCATTCGACCGCCAGCTTGGCGGCACACCGGCGCGGGTCACCGTGCAAACCCGCTCGGCAAACGTCGAGGATCTGCGCTACATCGACTACCTGGTGCCCAGCATCCTGGCGATGTCGCTCATGCAGCTGGGTCTGTATTCGGCGGTCACGCTGGTGACGCAGCGCGAGAGCCGGCTACTGCGGCGGCTCGGCGCTACGCCGCTTTCCCGGGTGACGCTCGTCGCAAGCCAGGTAGCACAGCGAGTGGTCATCTCGGTGCTGCAGGCGGCGATTCTGATCGGCGTCGGCCGGGTCCTGTTCGGGGTAGACTTCACCCGCAACCTGCCAATGCTTGCGGCTTTCATCCTGCTGGGCACGCTGGCATTCGTGGCAATGGGCTTTATCGTAGGCGCCGTGTCATCGTCCGCAGAGTCGGCCATGCCGCTCGTGCAGTTCATCGCCCTGCCGATGCTGTTTCTCTCCGGCATCTTCTTCCCTGTCGATTCCGGCCCGCGCTTCCTCGCGCCGATCATTCGGGCGATGCCGCTCACCTACCTGGGCGACGCGATCCGGCAATCAACCGTCCATGCCACGGCGCTCAACCCGCTCTGGGTGGATGCACTCGTGCTCACGGGCTGGCTCGTGGTCAGTTTTGCGCTCTCGGTGCGACTCTTTCGCTGGGAGTAGGCGGCTGAAATGTTGATCGTAGGTCAGCGTGAGGCACACTATGAGAGACTACCCCAGTACGGCGATAGCTTCGACCTCGACCAGGAAGTCTGGCGTCGCCAGGCTGCTGATTACGACGAAGGTGCTGGCCGGCCAGTCGGACTGCCAGTACTTACTGCGCGCCTCGGCGATCGCCGGCCGGCAGGAGAGGCTGGTTGTGTAGGTCGTCAGCTTCACGACGTCCTTGAGCGTGCCCCCCGCCGCTTCGACTACGGCCTTCAGGTTGGCGAACACCTGTGCAGCCTGCGCTGCTATGTCGCCACGGCCGACGACGTTGCCCTCACGGTCCTGTGCCACCTGCCCGCTGATGTACAGTGTGTTTCCGGCCCGCACGGCGTGTGAGTAGCCCGTCGTGCCATGAACGGTTTCCGGCTTGATGATCTGGTTCGCCATTAATGTGGTCCCTTCTCGTTTTGCAGTCCGATTAGCAGTCCTTGAAGCGGTAACCGACGTTGCGGACGGTGTCGATGAACTGGTCACCCGGGCGCAGCTCGATCTTGCTGCGCAGGCGCCGGATGTGAACGTCCACAGTCCGGGCGCCACCGTAGTAGTCGTAGCCCCAGACCCGATTTAGCAGCTGTTCTCGCGTGAAGACTTTGGCGGGGTTGCTCACGAGGAAGCGCAGCAACTCGTACTCTTTGTACGTCAACTCGACCGGCTGTGCGGCGACGGACACCTTGTAGTTGGCGAGGTCGATTATCAGGTCGCCGCAGCGGAGCACATTCTGCGCATCGACGTTTGTTCTGCGGCGCAGTGCCAGCCGAACGCGCGCCACGAATTCCGCACTGCGTAGCGGCTGCAGGATGAAATCCTCAAGCGGCGGTCCGGAGTCGAGCCTGCGAAGGTGGTCCTCGCGTAAGATCGCGATCACTGCGGTGTGCTCTGCAACGGTGCTTTCGTCGAGCAACCGGCGGATATACTCGTGCGGCACGTCGGCGAGGTCAGCGATCAACACGTCCGGGGGGTTCTGCTGGATACGCTCAAATGTATTCTCGCTAACCGGCAGCGCGGATGCGCGGAAGTCGTGCTGTTCCAGCAGCACTGCAAGCGAGCGCAGTTCCGACTCGCCATCTCCCACAAGCACGACCCGGTACAAAGCATCATCCTTCGCCGTTACGGTCCGGCACCCCGGACACGCAAGTGTATCAAAGCGGCCAGCCGTCGCAATTCAACCAGCGCGGATATGGGCACCGCCTACGGTGTATTATGTGCGCCCGTGGCACGGCTGCGGTAGGCTTGTGGTCATTGGTCCGCAGACCCGCGTTCACGCGACCGGGAGAGACACCGAGAGACAAGGGGGAGAGATAGGCCGTGCAAGAGAGCAATTTCGAAGACATCATTTACGACCACCGCAGCGACGGCGTTCTCGTAATCACCTTCAACCGGCCAGAGAACCTCAACGCCCTCGGCGGCCGGATTGTCGAGGAGTTCATCGAAGCCTGCGACAAAGCTCGCAAGGATGACGAGGTCCGCGCCGTCGTAGTTACCGGGTCGGGCCGCGGCTTCTGTGCGGGCGCCGATCTCTCGCGCGGCACACCGCAGGGCGCCGCCGGAGGGAGCCGGGCTGCGCGCCTGGACCGGATGGGACGAGCTGCCGAGTTCATGCTCACGCTGCGTGACATCGATAAACCCGTGATCGGTGCGATCAACGGTGTGGCAGCGGGGGCCGGATTCGGGATCGCCTGCTCGATGGACATCCGCATCGCTTCCAGCACCGCCCGCTTCACGACAGTCTTCATCAAGCGCGGTCTCGCGCCCGACTTTGCCTCCTCGTATTACCTGCCCCGCATTGTCGGGCCGGCTCTCGCGTACGAGATGTTTTTCACAGGCCGGTTCATGACCGCCGAGGAAGCCCTGAAAACCGGCCTCGTCAACCGCGTGGTCGAACCGGAGCAGCTGATGGACGAGGCGCTGGCGCTGGCCGGCGAGATCGCCGCTGGACCGCCGCAGGCGATGACTTTCACCCGGCGAGCGCTGCAACGGTCACTCGCGAACTCGCTTGAGCAACAACTCGAGTTCGAGTGGACGAACCAGTTGGTCGCGCTTAGCTCAGAGGACGCGAAAGAGGGAGTGCTCTCCTGGAAAGAGAACCGGCAGCCGCGCTTTTTGGGTCGATAGCGGATAGATAGCGGAGGGAGATAAACGTGTCAACTGGCGACTACCGCGAGAGAGTGCCGGTTCCCGGCTGGGTAACGCCCGCACTCGGCGCACTCGGCGGGCTCTGGGTCACGCGCCGTGCCCGTGGTCTATCCGGCAAAGGCTCGGCATTTCGAAAAGTGTTCTCAGTCGTGAACGCTGTTTCGACCGCGCTCACTCTCGTCGGCCTCGTTCGCCGCTTCGGCTTCGTCGCGGTCGAGGTTGAGCCGGAGAGCATCCACCTCGGGGTCGGCCCGATCGAGCGCACGATCGCTACCCGCAACATTCGCGATATTCGCATCGTTCCCTACAACCCGCTGCAGTTTCTGGGCTGGGGCTATCGCACCGGCGTGGATGGGCGGCGCGCTTTCAGCCAGATCGGCGTGCGTCGCGGCGTAGAAATTACCGTCGACGAAAAGGGACGGCAGCGCCGCTACTTCATCTCGTCGAACGAACCGGAAGCGCTCGCAAGCGCTGTCGCCGCCGTTTCGGGCGTGAGCGTCCCGGCGTGAACGCCGGATTCTCAGCCGAGCAAGAGCAGGTGCGCCGGATGGTACGCGAGTTCGCCACACGCGAGCTTGCGCCACGTTATACCCATTGGGACCGCACGGGGGAGTTCCCGCTCGAACTCTGGCGCCAGATGGGCGCCCTCGGCTTATGCGGCACTCGCGTACCCGAGGAGTTCGGTGGCCAGGATATGCCAGCGGTCACCACCGGCATCATCGCCGAGGAGGTGGCCCGGGGCGACTTCAACTGCTCCTATGCGGTCTTGATGACGGCGCTCTGCGGCGAAGTGATGCGGGCGCACGCAGGCGCTGCCGTTCGCGAGGAATGGCTGCGTCCGATGGCCGCCGGCACTGCGGTGATTGGTCTGGCGCTAACAGAGCCGGGGGCCGGCTCTGATGCAAAAGCAATGCGCTCGGTGGCCCGGCGCGATGGAGACGACTTCGTCCTCAATGGTGAGAAGACGGGCATTTCGCTGATGATGGCCGCTGACGCGCTGGTGTTGTTCGCCAAAACAGATCCTCAGGCTGGAGCCCGCGGCGTCTCTGCCTTTCTCGTACCGACCAATCTTCCGGGGATCACCCGCACGCCGCTTGTCGATATGGGCAGTCGTGGAATTCAGCGCGGCGCAGTGTTTATGGACGACGTGCGTATCCCCGCCACCTACCTGCTCGGAGAAGAGAATAAAGGCTTCTACCAGGTCATGCAGGGGTTCGACTTCAGCCGGTTTGTGATCGGGCTGATGTGCATCGGCGCCGCGCTGATCACGCTGGACGAGACGATCGCGTACGTCAAAGAACGGCAGGCGTTCGGGCGCCCGCTGGCGCAGTTTGAAGGGGTCTCTTTCCCGATCGCCGAGCATGCGTCGCAGCTAGAAGCGGCGAAATGGCTCTGTTACCGGGGTCTCTGGCTGCGCGATGCCGGACTGCAGCACACGAAAGAAGCCGCGATGGCAAAGTACCTCGCCCCCAAAGTCGCTGTCGAGGCGATCCACGAATGCCTGCTGCTGCACGGCCACTACGGCTACACGCAGGACCTGCCGATCGAGCAGCGGCTGCGCGATGTGATCGGGCTCGAAATAGGCGACGGCACGGCGCAGGTGTCCAAGATCATCGTCGCGCGCGAGCTGATGGGACGAGAGTCACTGCCCTATTAGCGCGAATCAACCGGCGGCAGTCCGGTCGGCCGCGGGCGCTGCGTAGCGGAAGTTACAGAAATCGGCGCCTTGCATGATCGTCTGCGTGCGGGTGAGCGATATCTCCGGGTTGAAGCCGGTCACATTCGAGAAGTCGCGGTTACACGACAGCACTGCCCCGATGTCGCCCGCAC
>JBBRGK010000079.1:0-9408 GCA_038240805.1 Dehalococcoidia bacterium
CGACGGTCCCTGCTACACCGGACACCAAGCTGCCGCCGCATCCTCCTCTGGCGAAAGGAAAAGTTCGCCACGTTGGCGACCCGATAGCGCTGGTCGTGGCCGAAGACCGGTATATCGCCCGCGATGCCGTGGACCTGATCGAGGTGGAGTTCGAGGAGCTGCCAGCGGTCACGGATCTCGAAGAAGCGATCAAGCCCGGCTCAACGCGCGTACACGACGAGTTCGACGACAACATCACCTACTACTGGACGCTCGCGACAGGAGAGGTCGAGGAGGCGTTCCAGAAGGCAGAGGTGGTGGTCAAGCAGCGGATGGTGAGCCAGCGGCTGATGGGCACGCCGCTAGAAACCCGCGCCGTCCTGGCCGACTTTCAGCGAGGCGAAGGCCAGCTGACGCTCTGGTCGTCCACCCAGATCCCGCATCTGCTGAAGCCGAACCTGTCCGGCCTGCTGGGGATTCCAGAAACGCTGGTACGTGTGATCGCTCCCGAGGTGGGTGGTGGCTTTGGCGTCAAAGCAGAGGTGTACTCCGAGGAGGCGCTCTGCGGCGCCATGGCACGGAAGCTCGGCCGGCCGGTGAAGTACACCGAGACGCGCCAGGAAAACTTCCAGGCCACCGTGCAGGGGCGAGGACAGATCGGCTTCTTCGAGCTCGCTGCCACGAAAGAGGGCAAGGTCACCGGCCTGCGAGTGAAGATCCTGGCCGACATCGGCGCCTACTGCCAGCTGTTCAGCAACATCGTCCCGACCCTTTCCGGCCTGATGTTGACCGGCGTCTACGACATCCCGACGATCACCGCCGAAATCTTCGGCATTTTCACCAACAAAACAGCCACCGGCGCGTACCGCGGCGCCGGCAGACCGGAGGCGACCTACTATATCGAGCGGATGATGGATCTGCTTGCCAATGAGCTCAAGCTCGATCCGGTCGAAGTGCGCCGCCGAAACCTGATCCCGACGGAAAAGTTCCCCTATACGACCGCCTGCGGCATGGTTTACGACAGCGGCAACTACCTGCCTGCCCTGGACAAAGCACTGGAGATGGCGGAGTACGACAAGGTCCGTGAGCAACAGAAGAGCGGACCGCAGAACGGCATCTATACGGGGATCGGCGTTTCCACCTGGACAGAGATCTGTGGCTTCGGACCTTCGGCAGCGCTGCCCGCTGGTGGCTGGGAGTTCGGCAAAGTGACGTTCGATCGCACGGGCATGATCACCGTGCAGACCGGCGCCTCGCCGCATGGTCAGGGTCAAGAAACGAGCTTTGCCCAGATCGTGGCCGACGAGTTCGGTGTACCGATGGACACGATCAAGGTGGTTCATGGAGATACAGACAAGGTGCCGCACGGCGTTGGCACCTTCGGCAGCCGGGCCACGGTTGTCGGCGGCGCGGCAATCATCATGTCGGTGAACAAGGTCAAGGAGAAAATGAAGCGCTTCGCGGCGCACCTGATGGACGCCAACGAAGCGGACCTTGAGGTGAGCAACGGCAAGGTGTGGGTCAAGGGCTCACCCGACAGTTCGATCGGATTTGCGGAGATCGTCGGTGCCGCCTACAACGCGACGAACCTGCCGCCCGACACGGAGCCGGGGCTGGATGCCACGAGTTACTTTGAGCCTCCGAACTTTACCTTCCCATTCGGCGTGCATATAGCAGTGGTCGAGGTCGACAGTAGCACGGGCGAGGTCACGATCAAGCGCTACGTCGGCGTCGATGACTGCGGCACGATTATCAACCCGCTGCTGGTTGACGGGCAGATTCACGGCGGAGTGGCGCAGGGCATCGGCCAGGCGCTGTACGAAGAGGTTGTCCACGACGAGCAGGGACAGCTGATCAGCGGCTCTCTGATGGACTACGCCATTCCGCACGCGGAAAACATGCCGTGGTTCGAGACCGCCAACACAGTCACGCCGAATCCGCTCAACCCACTTGGCGCCAAGGGCATCGGCGAGGCTGGAACGATCGCAGCTACGCCAACGGTCGTAAGCGCGGTGCTCGACGCGCTCAAGTCCTTCGGTGTGACCCACATCGATATGCCGCTGAAAGCTGAAAAGCTGTGGGCCGTGATGAACGGGCAAGGGTAGCGTCGGTACGGTGTAATGGCCGGTCCGCCGGCAAGCAGAGATGGCAGGTGATTTTTCACCTGCCATCTTTTCAGATTCAAGTTCCAGCCTCGACGACTAGCCAGCGGGACCCGAGCGCGGTGTCGCCGTTGAACCGGGGACCGGGTTGGCAGGGGGTGTGGCCGTCGCAGGAACAGGCGTTGATGTGCTGACGGCCGGCGCAGGCGTACCCACGACCCGCGGCGGCATCGCGGTTGCTGCGGCAGCCGGTGCTGTCGCCGCAGGCGCCGGTGTTGCCGTGATCACTGGCACGGCGGGTGCGTCAGCTACCGGTGTGGTAGGCCCCGCGGGCGCCTGGCGCTGCAGCACATAGATGCCGTCGATCCACTTGTAGATCTCTGTCGTCTTCGTGGTCGTGACGCCAGCAGGTGGCAACGTCGTGCCGCCGGGGGCTGGGCTGCCGGTAAGAATTACCTCGTCGGTGTCGGTGACGGTGGCGACGATCGCGAACAGGCCGCTGCTGTCGATCAACTGGAATGAAAAATCGACATCCTCGGCATGCCTCAACACATAGCCGGGGTTGCTGGTGTCGGTCTCCCGCAGCGTGATGATGCGGCTCCAGACGGTGCTATCGGTCAGGTCGTAGATTTCCAGCGATGTCTCGGTTCGCGCAAGGGTCGGATTGACGATCCCGTCACCTGTGTAGCTGACCGTGAAGATGCGATAGTCCTGCCCTGGCGGAGAGGAGACTGCGGTGATGTCGGTCAGATTCCGAGCTAGAAAGATATCGGCGGGATCGGTTAACTGGTAGCCGGGGTAGTCCGCGACGGCAGGCAGCCACTGGAAGCCGTTCCACTGCAGGTAATTGGTGAGCAGCCATTCGGTGCTGCCGCCCTGACCGTCGTAGATCGGGTAGATCGTGGCGATGAAAGCGACGTAGCCGCCCGGCGCGTCGGGCATGTCGGCCCGTGCCCACTTGCGAACCGGCAACTTCACCGAGTCACGGATCGACGCCGGCAGCAGCATCCGCACCGCCACCTCATTTTCTAGTGCCGGAGCAGGCGATGCGATTGTTGCTACGGTCGGCGCAGCCGGGGTGGCGCTTGCTGCTGGCGCCGTTTGCCCGGAGGTCGTTGGCGCCATCGATGAAGCCGCGAGCATTACCACGGCCGTAACAGGCAAGGCCAGCAGCCACGGCCTTCGAATGAGCGGGGAAAGAATCATGCAGAGTCTCCTTGATCGGTCCCGGGGACCTGTTACAAAAGCGTAGCACAGCGCCGCCGGACAGAACGCCCCTGTTACGGTAGCAACCCGCTGGCGGCGTACGGCTCTGCATGATGCGGCCGGGAGATGCGCCCTTCAGACGCGAAAGTCTGCGGGGTTGCGCTTGCGTTCGTTCTCGCGCTGGCGCAGGTCGATGCGCCGGATTTTACCGCTGATCGTTTTTGGCAGCTCGGTCACGAACTCGATCTCTCGCGGGTATTTATACGGCGCGGTGACTTTTTTGACGTGGTCCTGAAGCTCCCGGACCAGGCTGTCGGACGCAGGCATATCCCTGCCGAGCACCACGAACGCTTTCACCACCTCGCCGCGTACGGCGTCGGGCGAGGCGACGACGGCAGCTTCGATAACCGCTGGGTGCTCAAGCAAGGCACTTTCCACCTCGAACGGCCCAATTCGGTAGCCGGCGCTGATGATCACGTCGTCCGCCCTGCCCACGAACCAGAAGTAGCCGTCACCGTCCATGTAGGCTCGGTCGCCCGTGATGTACCAGTCGCCGCGCACGGCGCCCCTCGTTGCCTCCGGGTCGTTCCAGTATTCGCGGAACAGGCCGACCGGGCGCACTGGCTTGATCCGGATAGCGATATCGCCTTCGTCGCCCGGCTCGCAGAGGCTGCCTTCGGCGTCGATAACGGCCACGTCGAAGCCGGGAGAGGGCTTCCCCATCGATCCGGGCCGCACCTCAAGCGGTGGGAAGTTACCGACGATCAGCACCGTCTCGGTCTGGCCGTAGCCGTCGCGGATCAGTTTGCCCGTGCCCGCCTGCCAGGCGTCGATCACCTCGGGGTTCAGCGGCTCGCCGGCGCCGACACAGTGGCGCAGATCGGAGAGATCGTACTGCGAAAGATCCTCGAGCACCAGCAGCCGGTAGGCGGTCGGCGGCGCGCAAAACGTCGTCACGCCAAAGTCCTGCAACGTCTTCAGGGTGAGTATCGGGTCGAACCGGCCAGGAACGTCCTGAATGAACAGCGCTGCGCCCTGGCTCCACGGACCGAAAAGGCAGCCCCATGCTGCCTTCGCCCAGCCGGTGTCCGAGAGGGTCCAGTGCAGGTCGGACGGTTGCAGGTCGAGCCAGAAGCGGCCGGTGATCTCGTGGCCGATGCCGTATGAGGCGTGCGAGTGCAACACCATCTTCGGGTAGCCGGTCGTGCCGGACGTGAAGTACAGCAGCAGGTCATCGTCGGCGCGCGTCGGGGCGGCATCGTAGTTGCGGGATGCCGCTGCGGCCTCGGTTTCATAGCGGACGCAGCCCTCTACGTCGCCGCCGATCACAAAAATGGTCTCAAGTCCGGGACACTGGTCGCGCACGGACAGCAGTTTGGCGGCGTTTTCCGTGTCCACGATCGCCGCTTTCGCTTTGCAGAGCTCAAGCCGATACTTCATGTCGCGGCCGGTAAGCTGGGTGGTGCCGGGTGCTGCCACGGCGCCGATTTTCATCAACCCGAGCAGCGCCTCCCACCACTCGGGTATGCGGGAGGCGACGACGAGCACGCGGTCGCCCCGCTGGATCCCGTGGGCGGCAAAGACGTTGGCAGCACGATTGCTGCCCCACATGAAATCGTGAAACGTCAGTGTTCGCGGCTGGTTTTCTTTGCCGACCCAGACCATGCCAACGCGATTCCGATCGGCAGCATGGCGATCCACGACATCGACCGCAAAGTTGAAGAACTCGGGCACATCAGGCCGATATTCGCGTCGTGTTTGCTCGTAGTCGGTCATGTTGTGCCGAGTCGAGTCCGGAGCGGTCATGGTGGGTTCCTCCTTGTGGCTGCCTGATCGCAGGCGTAGCCCATTGTACGCAGCCCGAAGGCAAGCAGAGGGCGCGTATGATCGCCCGCCTGCTCAGACAGGTCCTCGTGTGTTGCGGAGCGCCGCCACCAGCAGCTTCACCTGCGCCGTCAACCGGCCGAACGATTCGAAGTCGAGCGCCCACTCTCCTTCAGGCGACACCGGAGCCCCCGGCCGGTGCGCTTCGATGACCAACCCGTTCGCGCCAGCGGCGATAGCGGCTAATGCCAACGGCTCGACCATGAAAGACTGGCCACTGCCGGGCGCCGGTCCGACGACGATCGGCAGATGTGAAACGCGCCGGATTAGCGGCACGGCGCTGATGTCGAGTGTGTGGCGGGCGCTGGCGTCGTACGTCCGAATTCCCTGCTCGCACAGGACCACCTGATGGTTGCCGGCAGCGAGGAGGATATCGGCTGCCTGCAGGAACTCCTGCACCTGAGCCGACTGGCTGCGAATCATGAGCACGGGCCGGTTGCTCCAGCCACACGCCTGCAGCAGAGGCCGCGAATGCATTTGCTCACCCCTGACGATCAGCAGATCGGCGTGGCGCGCAATCGCGGGCACATCCTCAGCCGCGAGCACCTCGGTGGCAACCGGCAGGCCCGATTCGCGGCGCACTGCGTCGAGCCGGAGTAGCGCCTGCGGATCGAGCTGCGGGATGCCGAACAGCGTGTCCGCCGATCGATAGACGCCGGTGCGCACGATATCTGCGCCGGCGTTCTTGAGCGCAGTTGCGGTGTCGATCGCATCGGGATCTGCCGCGAACGACGCGGGGCCTGCGATCATCACCGGGGAATCGCCACCGATCAGCTGGCCCTCGACGTGAATGACCGTGTCACGCGGATTGACCTCGCGGCCCGATAGTCGGTACGGGCGCGTCAAGGGCAGCACCCGATCTACACCGGGCAATGCGGCAAACTCATGCTCCACCTGCGCAGCATCGCCGCCGCTGATCAACAGCACGGCCCGCTCCGCGCCACGAGAAAGATGATGGGCGAGGCCGAGCGAGACGGCGCGAGCCGCGATGGCGCGCAGCTGCTCCTCCGTCGCGTCGGCGCGAATGATTACGACCAATAGCTCTCTCCTCCCGCTATCGCCGGTGCAGCGGCCGTTTCGTTGTGCTCGTGTGGCGCAGTCAGCGTACAGAACGTGCGGGCAGCAGACGAAATGCGAGGGCCTGCCGTATGCGGCCCGTTGCCCATTGCCCGTTGTATGATGGCGTCTGCGCGACCCCGCCCTCAGCCCAGCAAGCGCAGCCGCCGCAGCCGGAGAATGCCCGCTATGCCGCAACCACTCGAAGGCATCACCATCCTCGACTTCACCCGCTACCAGCAGGGACCTTTTGCCACCGTGATGCTCTCAGATATGGGCGCCGAGGTGATCAAAGTCGAGGAGCCCAAACACGGCGATCTGGGACGTGCGCTCGGTGCGCAGCCAGACGGTTTCTGCGGCTACTTCGAGGCGCACAACCGCAACAAGCGCAGTATCACCCTGGACCTCCGCACCGATGAAGGCCGCGCAATCGTGCACCAACTCGTGGAGCGGATGGACGTGGTGGTCGAAAACTTCCGGCCCGGCGTGATGGACAGGCTTGGTATCGGCTATGAGCAGTTGAGCGCGACCAATCCGCAAATCATCATGGGCTCGGCCTCCGGCGCTGGCCAGCGCGGCCCGGACGCGAAGAAGCCCAGCTTCGACGTAATCGGCCAGGCGATCGGCGGCATGATGTTCTCGCAGGGCGGCGGACCAGGCGCTCCGCCGGAGATGGTCGCCGGCGGCTTTGCTGACCACGTCGGCGCGATGTTCCTCGCGTTCGGAATCTCGATGGCGCTGATCGCCCGCGATCGTTTCGGTGTCGGTCAGCACGTCGATGCCTCGCTTCTTGGCGGACAGATCGCTTTCCAGGCGATGGGCTTCTGTCGAAGCCTGCAGTCCGGCTTCCACAACAGCTTTCGTACGGGAAACAACCCACTTTTTCGCGCGTATAACTGCGCCGACGGCAAGTGGTTGGCGATCGGGATCCTTGATCCGAAGGTCTGGCCGAAGCTCACGCAGGCGCTGGGCTCACCTGAACTTTCCGAAGACGCCCGCTTCGCGGAGGCGTTTGGGCGGTGGGAGAACACGGAAGAATTGACAGCCGTGCTCTCGCGCCATTTCCTCACGAGGCCGCGCGATGAGTGGCTGAAGCTGCTGAACGAGCACGACGTAGCTTCGGGGCCGGTCCGAGATCACATCGAGGTCGCGGCGGACCCGCAGGTGATCGAAAACGAATACATCGTCACGGTCGAGCATCCGACTGTCGGCCCGATTCGCGTGCCGGGGCTGCCGGTGCGGCTCTCAAAAACGCCGGGGGCGGTTCGTACCGCAGCACCCGATCTTGGGCAGCACACCGAGGAAGTCCTGCTGGACCTGGGCTATAGCTGGGAGGACATGGAGCGGCTGCGGACGGCCGGAGTGATCTAATGCGCTTCGCCGTCCTGCATCACCTCGAAAGTGACGGCGATCAGCAGCTTTCCGATGCGTCCGTCTACGCCGAAGTGCTCGGACAGGTGCGGTTCGCCGAAGAGCTCGGCTTCGAGATCGCCTGGGTGGCGGAGCATCACTTTTCAGCCTCGAAAGGCAGGGCGCCGTCGCCGCTGCTGTATCTAACCCATCTTGCGGCTAACACCCGATCCATTCATGCCGGCAGCGCCGTGTTGCCCGCGCCTTTTTACCAGCCGCTGCGCCTGGCCGAAGAGATCGCGATGACCGACGTGCTGACCGGCGGGCGGCTGGCCTGCGGTCTCAGCAGCAGCGGCGTGCCCGACGAGATGCGGGTTTTTCGCGCTGCCCAGGCAGGCAAGCACGAACGCCTGCGCGAGAGCCTGCTCTTCCTGCAGCGAGCGTGGTCCGGTACGCCGGTGACCAACCCGGACACGCCCGATGAGCCGCCCGTGACGATCGTGCCGCGCCCGCTGGATGACTTGCAGCAGCGAATCTGGGTAGCCGCTTCATCGCGCGGGGCGGCCCAGGTAGCGGGTGAACTGGGCTTTCACCTCTTGCTTCCCAGCCTTCGCCCGCTCGCTGCATCTGCAGAACACGCACAGGCGTATCGCGCGGCGCTTGAAGCGGGTGGCCACACCGTTGCGGGCCACAACGTGCAGGTGACCCAGCACCTGGTGCTGCACGACGACCACGAGACGGCGATGCGCATGGCCGAACCGGTCGTGCGCGCGTACTACGACCGCTACACGCGCAGTGGCGCCGTCGACCGGCTGGCCGACGAGTCACTTCCCGCGATTATGGCCAGGATCAACTTCCTTGTCGGCGGCCCTGAGGCGGTGGCAGGGCAACTGGTCAACGTGATCGAGACGCTCGGGCTTACCCATGTCGCCGTTCAGTCGCGGCTGGTCGGGCTGACCGACCTCCAGGTGCGCCGCGGCCTCGAGCTGCTGATGACGAAAGTCGCTCCTCTGATCGGCGCGGGTGAGCCAGCATCCACCGGCCGGTAAATCGCGGCTGGCGGTCCTCCTTACCCGGATCTACTGGCCGGTAAATCGCGGCTGGCGTCCCTCCTGAAACGAGCGCCGGCCTTCGGCGGCGTCGTCAGTGCTACGAAGCAGTTCCTGAGCGTACTGCTCCCACTCACCGTGCGTGAGCAGGTCCCGGTCCATACCGCGATAGACGGCGCGCTTGGTCATCGCGATCGAAAGCGTTGCCCCGTCCGCGAGCCGATGCGCGAGGGCAAGCGCCTGCTCGAGAGCCTCGCCCTCCGGCGCCACCTGCTCGACGATGCCGAGTCGCAATGCCTCGTCGGCGCGGATAGGATCTCCGGTCCAGAGCAGCTGAAGTGCACGGGCGGGGCCGACCAGCCGGGGCAGTGTCCAGCTCAGTCCGTTATCCGGACCGAGGCCGCGACGCACGAAGCCCGAGTACAGCTTTGCGCCGGCGGCCATCACGCGCAGGTCGCAGGCGCAGGCGATCGCCAGGCCAGCGCCGGCAGCCGCGCCGTTGATCGCCGCGATTACCGGGATGTCCAATTTGCGCATCCGATCGAGCCAGGCGTAGTTCGGCTCAATTTTCTCCGCCGGGGTCGTCGCTGCCTTATAAGACGGACCCGCGCCCGCCGCCAGGTCCGCGCCGGAGCAGAAGCCCCGCCCCGCACCGGTGATCACGAGCGCTTTTGCATCGGGCCGGGACGGGAGCTCCCCGACCAGCCGGCGGAGGCTATAGCGCATGCCGCCAGAGAGGGCGTTCAGCTTCTCGGGCTGGTTCAGCGTCGCCACGACGACAC
>JBBRGK010000080.1:0-9368 GCA_038240805.1 Dehalococcoidia bacterium
TGTGAATGTGAATGGCGTGCGGGACATGGGTCTCGGTCCGAGCTTGCTGCCGGGACCGCACCCGCTCAGCGACGACACGTTCCGAGAGTCGCTGGCGAGCAGCTGGGGCGCAGCGCCCACCGCCCGGGCTGGGCTCGATTTCGGGGCAATGCTGCGTGCAGCGGAGGCCGGAAACCTAAAGGCTCTGGTCATCGTGGGTGACAACCCCATGTTGTCTGCTCCGGACAAACCTGCGGCGCACCGTGCGCTTGCAAGCCTCGATTTCCTCGTAGTCGTCGACAGTGTGATGACGGACACCGCCCAACTCGCACATGCCGTGCTTCCGGATGTCGATGTATACGGCAAGGACGGTACCTACACCCCCGCCGACCGTCGGGTTTTGCGCCGCATGGCAGCGACGTCGCCGGTTGGCGAGGCAGTCCCTGCGCTCGATATCCTGATCGGTCTCGCACGCAGGCTCGCGCCTGAGCGCGCCGCTGCTTTTCCACACGCGACCGCCGAGCAGGTGATGGACGAAATCTCAGCCATCGTGCCCGCGTATCGCGACTCGCGGTACTCACAACTGGTACTGGGTAACCGTCCTGAGTTCCTGAACGGAGCGATTCCCGGTCAGGCAGCCTCGATACAGGATGCCGGCGAACTCACCGCAGTTGAAGAAGGTGAGCTGCTCTCGCTGCTTACCGGCCGCACGCTCTACACCAGCCTCGAAGCCACGAGCCTGCACAAAAAGGACGCAGACAAGTTGCATCGCGAGGAGTTCGCTGAGCTGAGTCTGGCCGATGCGGAACGGCTCGGTGTGCATGACGGCCAACTCGTGAACCTCGCCTCAGACATCGGATCGATGAAGATTCGTGCACAGGTACGTGACTCGATTCAGACAGGCAGCGTGTTTGTGCCGTTCCTCTTCGATGGCGGCGCCATGACAGTGCTGGTTCCATCCGAGCAAAACGGCGCCCTGCCGGGAGTCCGGGTCACCGCCGCCGAGTAGCTGTGGCGGCGGCAGAATGTCAGAGGACGCCCGCCGCCTCAAGAGCATCAATGCGCGCGTCGTTAAGACCAACGACTTCGCGCAGCACCTCGCGGGTATGCTGGCCCATCATCGGTGCTGGTGCGTGAACCGTCGAATCAGAATCGGACATTCGCCAGGGAATGCCGGGGTGTTGGCGAACCCCCACATCGGGGTGCTGGAGGCGCACGAAAAAGTCACGCTCGTTCAGGTGCGGATCCTCGGCCAGCTCTTTATTGCTGAGCGGGGTAAACGCAGGTACGCCGGCTGCCTGGAGTGAACGTGTAAGCTCCCACCGATCTCGCTCGGCCGTCAGCGATGACAACTCCCGTTCCAATGCATCTTCATGCTGCTTCCGGGCGGCATTGTCTGTGAAGCGAGCGTCGGAGGCTAATGCGGGGGCGCCAAGCGCCGTACAGAGAGAGCGCCATTCTTCCTCATTCGTGACAGCGATGCTGATCCAGCCATCCTGTCCGGCACAGCGAAACGTACCGTGTGGCGCGTATTGCGGGTCACGGTTTCCGCTCCGTTCGGGCTGCGTGCCGTTCATCGCGTAGTCGACAAGCCCTTCCGCCACCAGACCTATCGACGCTTCCCACTGCGACATATCGACGTACTGCCCCTCGCCGGTCTGCTGCCGGTGATAGAGAGCTGCAAGCACGGCGAACGCGCCGTGAACGCCTGCATTCGGATCTCCGTAGGAGATTCCGACCTCGCTTGCTCCACTGCCGGCGTAGCCAGTCAGCCCGGCGAGGCCACTCATTGGGACCTGGGCCGGACCGTACGAAATGTACTTGCTCAGCGGTCCGGTTGAGCCGTAGCCGGAGAGCGCCACTACGATAATGTCCGGCTTCACTCGCTTCAGCGCGTCGTAACCGAGCCCCAGCCGGTCCATGACGCCTGCGGAAAAGTTTTCGGTGACAACGTCGCTCTTCGCGGCGATCTGGTGAGCGATCTCCAACCCTTCCGGCTTGCTCAGATCCAGGGTGATGCTTCGCTTTCCCTGGTTGTACTGGTTGAAGTAGCCGGCACGATTGATGCCTGCCTCGTTGTCCGCATACGGCGGCAGTCCTCTAATTGTGTCCAGACGGCTGCGGCTCTCGATTTTGATCACGTCCGCACCAAGATGCGCCAGTTGGAGCGTGGCAAATGGCCCCGCCCAGACCCACGTAAAATCGGCGACCCGGATACCGGCCAGTGGCTTCACCGCTGCCATCGCTTAGCTCCGTTTCTCCGCCCGGCCGGCGAGTTGTTTCACAGTTTGCGGGTCCATCCCTGCTTCATCGAGGACAGCCGCTGTGTGCTCCCCGAGCTGCGGGGCCCGCCTGCGCAGTGACCACGGCGTCTGCTGAAACCGATACGGCGCCCCTGGGAGGGAGAGAGTGCTGCCGTCCGCCAGCGTGACCTTCGCGAAAAAGCCTCGAACCGCGAGGTGATCAGATTTGTAGAGGTCACCCATCGTAGACAGAGGCGCGAACGGTAATCGTCGTTCGAGTCCCTCCTGATAGATCTCCTGAACCGTGTGCTGGCTGACGTATTCGGCAATCAGAGGCTCCAACACATCCCACGCCGCCGCCCGCATGAGCCGGTCGCCGAAGATCTCCCACTCCGCCCAGTCGGGACTTCCCATCATCTCGACGAACCGTCTCCACTGGTCCTCCTGCACACACAGAACGAAAATCTGCCCGTCCTTAGCCTCCATGATCGCCCACGGGTGCAGAATACGGGAGCCAAGCCGCGAGGCGACGCGGCCGCCGTAGGACCAGTGCATAAAGTTCATCTCGAGAAAGCTCGTCACCACTTCTTGCTCAGAAATGTCGATGTGCTGCCCCGGCAGATCGTTGAAGCCACGGCCAAGCACGGCGCCCAGCGAGGCGATCGCTGCCTGGGCGCCTGTCTGCATATCTGCTTGCTCACCGAACGCCTTGAGGGGTGGCTTCTGATCGCCGTCGGGGCCGCCGCCGATTAACCATGACCAGCCGCCGGCACTGGACGAAACGAGGTTGTTGGCCTTGTAGCCGCTATAAGGACCGGTGAGACCGAACGGCGTGATCGAAGTCAAGACGAGCCGGGGATTCAGCGTGTGCAGCCGGTCCCAGCTGACATTCCGCTGCTCCATTTCCGCAGGTGTCCAGTTATGTATGACGAGGTCAGCGGTTTGCGCGATGCGATCAAAAGCGGCACGACCGTCAGCCGAGGTGAGATCGAGAACGACGCCGCGCTTGTTGGTGTTCAGATACAAAAAGAGACCGGACTTCTCCGGATCCGGCTTTCCGCCGGGGAATGGACCGCGGAGCCGGAGCGGGTCACCGTCGGGAGGCTCGACTTTCACGACATCGGCGCCCATGTCAGCCATCAGTTTGGCCGCGTACGCCGCCGACACGCCTGCGCCGCACTCAACAACTCGCAGACCGGCGAGAGCCTCAGCTGGCATGTTGTCTCACGCTCCTCGACTCGGTCTCCGGTCAGAATGCCGGGCCGGGCGTAACCGCATGATAGCCGCCGTCTCCGGCCTGTCAACGCAGCCGGTCAACCAAAGCTATCACCGGTGCTACTTCAGCGACGTACGACGTGCCGCTGTTCTTGTTAGTACCTGGCAGTGATGCTATTCTGAACCTACCGAGAAAACTGAACACGCCTCCAGGCATGCAACCCTTTAAGTCGGTCCCGAGAGGCCGGCAAGGAGAGCAAAATGGCACACTCCGCGCCTTCGGGCGCATCTCATTCCTCGTTCGTGAATGCTCTGATCTATCGCCTCCTTCGGGAGGCTTTTTTGTGACCGATCGCACCCTTATGTCAGCCGACGACATCCGCCGCGCCTCAGTGCGCATCGCGCATGAGATCGTCGAAGAAACGCGCGGCGCTGGCAACCTCGTGCTGGTTGGAATCCAAACCCGCGGCGTGCCGCTGGCACAACGAATCGCGGCCGCGATCTCAAACTTCGAATCGGTGCCCGTGCCGGTCGGCTCGCTCGACATCAGCCTTCATCGTGACGACCTGGCCCGACGCGGCGTCAGGCCGCGCCTGCATCGCTCAGAACTTTCAGCGAGTGTCACTGACATGAGTGTCGTCCTTGTCGATGACGTTCTATATACCGGCAGAACAATTCGGGCGGCACTGGATGCGCTGAATGACTACGGCCGGCCGCGCCGCATTCTGCTAGCGGTGCTGGTCGATCGTGGACACCGCGAACTGCCGATCCGTGCGGATTTTGTCGGCAAGAACATCCCGACGCGGGCTGAAGAGCAGGTGCATGTACTACTCACCGAGACGGACGGTCGTGACGAGGTGCTTGTGCATCTGCAGGAGAAGATCTGATGAACGGTGGGAGCGGCCTGCGGCCGGCGGCACTGCACCTGGTTGAAACGAATCACTCCGGCCGCAGCTCGGCGACTGACCGGACGCCTGCAGCACCTGCCTCTCCCCCCGCGCCGGAAGGGCGTCGCGGCGCCGGAGTCGAGGCTGCCCGATGGCAGCACCGCCACGTTCTGGATCTCGATGATTTCGGACGTGATGAGATTATGCACGTACTCGAAACGGCCGATGCGATGCGCGAGGTGCTTGCCCGCGATGTGCCCCGCGTGCCGGCCCTGCGTGGTACGACCGTCGCCACGCTGTTTTACGAGGCGAGCACACGAACCAGGGCATCATTTGAGCTGGCCGGCAAAGTGCTGGGCGCTGACGTGATCAATGTCAGCTCCAGCGGCAGCAGCGTGGAGAAAGGCGAGTCGTTGGTCGACACGGTTCGTACGCTTCAGGCACTTGGCGTCAACGTCGTCGTAATTCGTCACAAAAGCAGCGGGGCTCCGTATCTTGCCGCTGCCCACACGACCGCTGCGGTGATTAACGGTGGCGATGGCTGGCACGCGCATCCGACGCAGGCACTGCTCGACCTGTACACCATGCGTTCGCATCTCGGCGAGATTCGAGGTCGCAAGGTGACTATCGTTGGCGATATCGCCCACAGCCGGGTTGCGCGCTCGGATATCTGGGGACTGACGACGCTGGGCGCCGAGGTGGTGCTCTGTGCTCCGCCAACGCTGTTACCGGCGGGCCTGGGCAGGCGTGTGAGCAGCGAGCAGGAGGAGGTCTCACTTCCCGGTGTAACGATCGAGCCCCAGATCGAGCGCGCTCTCAAAGGCGCCGATGTGGTGATGACGTTGAGGCTGCAACGGGAGCGCCAGCAGGCGGGCCTGCTCCCCAGCCTGCGGGAGTACTCGCGGCGCTACGAAATCACCAGTGAGCGGGTCGCGCTGGCGGCGCCACATGCGCTGGTCATGCACCCCGGACCGATGAACGAGGGCGTTGAGATTGCGGCCGACGTGGCAGTTTCGGCCCAGTCGCATATCGAGGAACAGGTCACGAATGGCGTCGCCGTGCGTATGGCGCTTCTTTATCTGATGAGCAGGGAGAGTGGCGCATGAACGCTCAGGCAGGCAAAGCTCTGCTCATTCGCGGTGCCCGACTGATCGACCCTGCCCGAGGGATCGATGCAGTTCAGGATCTGCTCTTTGTCGACGGAAGAGTCGCAACCGCAGGCGCCGCACAGCCAGACCAGATCATTGACGGCTCCGGCCTCGTCGTCGCTCCTGGCCTGGTCGATCTGCACTGCCATCTGCGCGAGCCGGGTCAGGAATATCGAGAGACGATCGAGTCGGGTCTCGATGCGGCAGCACACGGCGGCTTCACGACCGTTTGCGCCATGCCGAATACCGATCCAGCCATGGACAACCGCTCGGTGGTCGAGTACGTCCTCCGCGCTGCTCGGGCCTCGGCTCGGGCCCGTGTGCTGCCGATCGGCGCGATCACCGCAGGCCGCGCCGGCAAACAGTTGGCGGAGATGAGCGAGCTGGCTGACGCTGGCTGCGTCGCGTTCAGTGATGATGGCAGCCCGGTGGCTGACGCGGAGATCATGCGGCGCGCCCTTGAGTACGCCACGGGCCTCGACCTGCCGATCATTGACCACTGCGAGGATTCCTCTCTTGCTCGCGACGGAGTCATGCACGAGGGCTGGGTTTCGACTCGGCTCGGCCTGAAGGGCCAGCCTGCTGCGGCCGAGGAGGCGATGGTAGCCCGTGACCTGCAACTTGCTGAACTTACCGGTGGACGTATCCATATCGCCCATGTCAGCACTGCCGGGTCGGTCGACCTGATCAGAGCGGCACGGGCGAGGGGCGTCTGGGTCTCCGCAGAGGTCACGCCGCACCACCTCACACTGACAGATGAAGCCGTGTTGTATGGCCCCGGCGGCACAACGGTACCGGCTTACGACACAAACTCGCGGGTGAATCCGCCGCTGAGGCCAGAGAATGACCGTGATGCGTGCCTGCGTGGCCTTGCGGACGGCACGATCGACTGTGTCGCGACTGACCATGCGCCTCATGCAACAACCGACAAGCAGGTGGAGTTTGATGACGCCGCGCCGGGGATTACTGGTCTGGAGACTGCGCTCGCACTGGTGCTCGAACGCGTACACGATGGCAGCCTGACGCTGATGCGGGCGATAGAATCGTTGACGGCCAGCCCGGTGCGGGCGCTCGCGCTCGATCGTTTCGCGCCTGGCATTGGTTCCCTTGCGCCCGGCTCTCCCGCAGACGCCGTGCTATTCGACCCGGACGAACGCTGGACCGTAGATCCGCGTACGTTCGCCTCTCGTGGCAAGAATTCGCCGTTCGCCGGACGTGAGCTGCGAGGACGCGTGATTGCCACCGTCTTCAATGGTACGATCTCATATAGTGCCGGTCGTCTGGTCACTGCCGGCCCCTCAGCCCGGAGTTGATTGTGGCGGAAAAGCAGGCATTGCTGGTCCTGGAGGATGGCACCACGTTTCGTGGCACGGCCGCCGGAGCGAACGTCCGTGGCTGTGGCGAACTGGTATTCAACACCAGCATGACCGGCTACGAGGAGATCCTCACCGACCCGTCATATGCGGGCCAGATCGTGACGATGACCTATCCCCTGATCGGCAACTACGGCACGAACACGGATGACATCGAGTCACGCAAAGTACAGGCCGCAGCGATGGTAATGCGGGAGGAATGCGAGTCGCCCAGCCATTGGCGCAACTCCCAGACCCTGCGCGAGTTCCTCACTGCTCGTGGTGTACCCGCAATTGCCGGCCTCGACACCCGAGCGCTGACCCGCAGGCTGCGCTCGGGGGGTGTGCAGATGGCAGCGATTACCTGCGAAGACTCACCCGAAGAGTCGCTTACGTGGTTACGCCGGCAGCCACCATATGGCTCCACTGACCTTGCCAGAGAGGTTTCGACCTGTGAACCGTACGGCTGGAATGCGGACGGAGAGCCGGCCGGCCATATTGTCGTTCTGGATACGGGCGTCAAGTACAACATCATGCGGGTGTTGAACGGCAAGGGCTACCGAACAACGACGCTATCATGCACGACGCCAGCCGAAGATGTTCTGGCCCTGCGCCCGGACGGGATCGTGCTCTCGCCCGGACCAGGTGATCCCGAAAGCCTCGGCTACGTGGTGGAGACGGTGAAAGGTCTGATCGGCAAGACACCGATTCTCGGTATCTGTCTTGGTCACCAGGTGCTCGGTCAGGTGTTTGGAGCCAGCACGTACAAGCTGAAGTTCGGCCACCATGGTGGCAATCACCCCGTTAAAGACCTGGCGACCGGCAAGGTGTACATCACTTCACAAAATCACGGCTATGCAGTTGATGCAGATGGGCTCAGCGGCGGAGCGGAGCTCAGCCATCTAAACCTGAACGACAATACCTGCGAAGGACTGAGACATCGCGGCCTGCCGATCATCTCGATCCAGTACCACTCGGAGGCCGCGCCCGGCCCGCGCGACAATATGTACATTTTCGACAGCTTTCTCGACCTGGTGCGATCTGGCGCCGGATCGGTGAAGTCGCGGTAGGGAGGGCGCCATGACAGCAGAAGAGCCAAACATTCATCGGGCAGAGGATGCGGATGCTCAGGCGATTGCGTCGATCATCGCACGGGTTGTGACCGAGCCTTCGCCGGTGGGCTTTGCCAGCGCGATGACGGCTGAGCAGGCCGCTGGCTGGCTGCGACGGCTCGGTGACCAGGGCTGTGTGTTCGTGGCCCACGTCGGCGGTGTAGCTGCAGGCTTCGGCGCCCTGGACTTCAACACGGAAGAGCCGGACATCGGCACGATCGGCGTCTGGGTGCTGCCGGAGTACCGACGGCAGGGACTGGCGATGCAACTGGGCGAAACGGTACTCGACTTTGCCAGGGAGGCCGGCTACAAGCGCATCCGCGGACGGCTGCCGGACAACAACGAACCGGCGCTATCTTTCCTGTCGGCACTCGGTGCTCTTGTACCGTTGCAGAATCCGGAGATGCGCTTTGAGCTTCCGCTTTAGCCTGCGGACGCCGACTGCATAATGACCGATAGAATCAGCGAAATGCCCGCAGCCGGGCGTGGGCAGGGATTCGGTTGCCTTGGGCTGGCACTCTTTTCGCTACTGGGGACCGCACTATTGGTTGTTCTCGGGGTGAAGTGTCTGCAAAAGCACGACCTGTTTGACTGCATTGGCCTGCTGACGATCTTCCCCGCTGCGTTTGCCGCCATCGGACTCGCTTCAGCGGCGATCGGCCTGCAGCGGTTCACCAGCGCCGGGCGCCGGCAGGGACTCGCGGATCGCCTGTCTGGACTGGAGTCCGGCTGGAGCCCGGCCGCGTTGCCCCACCGGAAGGAGCAACCGGCGGCAGGGCAGGCAGACCGTGTCATTCATTTGCCAGGACCTCAGAACCCATCTGAAGACAACCAGCCAAAGGCCGGAGAAGATAACCACTCGTGAATAAGCCGAGCAAGGTTCTGATTATCGGGTCGGGTCCAATCATCATCGGTCAGGCCGCCGAATTCGACTATGCGGGAACGCAGGCCTGCAAAGCGATGCGGGAAGAGGGCGTCGTCTCGGTCCTTGTCAACTCGAATCCAGCGACGATCATGACGGACGAAGGAATCGCCGATATCGTCTACATCGAGCCGCTGACGGTCGAGGTTATCACCCGGATCATCGAGCGAGAACGGCCCGACGGCCTGCTCGCTACGCTCGGCGGCCAGACCGGCCTCAACCTGGCCGTGGAGCTCGCTGAAGCCGGAGTGCTCGATCGGTACAACGTTCGTCTGCTCGGCACGCCGCTCAAAGCGATCAAACAGGCGGAGGATCGCGAGTTATTCAAGCAGCTGCTGGAGCAGATCGGCGAACCGGTGCTCGCAGGCGAAACGGTGACCGATCTGGGCTCTGCCCGGTTGGCACTAGAGCGCATCGGGCTGCCCGCCGTCATACGACCCGCGTATACGCTCGGCGGCACCGGCGGCGGCATAGCGCACACGCAGGAACAGTTTGAGCACTTCGCGTTGA
>JBBRGK010000081.1:0-9360 GCA_038240805.1 Dehalococcoidia bacterium
CGGAACCGGAATGCCCCAGTCGAGATCGCGGGTAATGGCGATGTCACGCAGCCCTTCATTGAGCATACCGAGCGAGAAATTGAGGACATTCTTGCGCCAGAACGTTGCCTTGACCCCGTCGGCGAGCCATTCGCGCATTGGTTCCTGAAACGCCGATAGTTTCAGAAACAGGTGCTCAGTAGGCCGAATGTCGGGCGGATTGCCGCAAAACTTGCAGCGACGGTCGATCAGGTCAATCGGGTCGAGCGGACGGCCGCAGTTGTCGCACTGATCGCCACGGGCAAGCGTGTACCCGCAGTGCGGGCACGTCCCTTCAACGTAGCGGTCGAGTAGGAAGCGCCGATCGGTTTCGCAGTACGGGAGATCTTGTAAGCCCTTGTAGATCAGCCCCTTTTCATATAGCCGAAGGAAGATCTCCTGTGTCACCTCTTCATGATTCTGCGTGGCGGTTGTGGTGAACAGGTCGAACGAGATTCCCATGCGGTCCCATGTATACAGGAACGACTGGTGAAACTCGTTGGCGACATCCTCAGGCGAGCGGCCTTCGCGCTCGGCCCTCACGGTTATTGGCGTGCCGTGCATGTCGCTTCCGGACACCATCAGAACCCGGCTGCCGCGGGCGCGATGGTAGCGGGCGAAGATATCCGGCGGCAAGTAGGCGCCCGCAAACTGGCCCTGGTGAATCGGCCCGTTTGCGTACGGCCACCCCACGCCCAGGAAAACGGTCTCGACCACGCAGCTTTGCCCCCGACAATCTTTGCGGATCGTAGCACAGGGGTGAAGGAGCGCACACGAAGGCGAATCCGGTCTCGCCGGCTCAACGACTTTCGGTTGACTGTCCGGTGTGTTCCTGCCAGGCGCGATACGCCTCCCGGCGCGGGATGCCGAAGCGGGTTACCGCGGCTGCCACTGCATCGCGACCGCCAGCGCCCGCTTTTACCTGAGCGGTAAGGAACGCTGCAAGTTCAGACCGGCCCTCAGCCGCATCGGGAAACGGCTGCTCTGCGGCCTCAATGACCAGCGTGAATTCACCGCGCGGCCGTTCGAAATGAGTCAGCGCATCCGCTGCGGTGCCGCGAAAGATCTCTTCGTAGAGTTTGGTCAACTCACGGCAAACGGAAATCTGTCGCGAACCAAGCACCGTTTGAACGTCACGCAGAGAAGGCAGGAGGCGGTGAGGCGACTCGAATGCGACGATCGCGTGACCAGTCCATCCGTTCTCCCGCAGCAACCTGCGCCGCTCGGCCGACCTACCGGGGAGGAAACCGACGTAGGTGAACGAGGTGACGGGAAACCCGGCGACCGCCACAGCAAGCGGCACCGCCGACGGACCCGGCAGGCCGACAACAGATATCCCCGCCGCAGCGACCAGCGCAACGAGGGCCTGCCCGGGGTCATTAATGCCAGGCATGCCTGCGTCCGAGACAAGCGCGACATCTCCGTCCTGCAAGGCACGAAGCACAAGGGTGGAGCGCCGGGCGTGGTTGTGCTCCGTGTAGCTGAGCAGGCGACTGGTGATTCCGTGATGGGCCAGTAATCGCCGCGTAGTCCGCGTATCCTCCGCCAGAATCAGCGGCGTCTCAGCGAGCAGACGCAGGGCGCGCAGCGTAATGTCCTCGAGGTTGCCGATCGGGGTGGGGATCAGGTAGAGGGTTGGGATCTCGACTCCCCTTCGTTCAAAGCTCGATTATTGCGATGCGGTCCTTGCCCGAGAGGTCCTTCAGGATTTCGCAGCGAGCGCAGGCGACCTCCTCGACGAGGCGGCTCACCTGTTCGCCCTGGTTGAAGCCGATCTCGAGCACAGCGCAACCGCCGGCGCGAACGCGGCCGCGAAGCTGTGTCAGCAGGCGCCGGATCAGACCCAGTCCACCTGGCCCGCCGTCGAGTGCCTGTCGGGGCTCGAAGTCGCGTACTTCGGGCGCGAGCGTTGCGCAGACCGTGGTGGGGATATAGGGCAGGTTTGCTGCCACGATGTCTACCTGGCCATGGACCGCATCGAGGAGATCGCCGGGCAGGAATCGGACTCGACCGGCCACCCGCAGCCGTTTGGCGTTGTAGCCGGCGATCACGAGTGCAGCCGGCGACAGGTCAGATGCGAGAACTTCGACAGCAGGGAGGTGCTTTGCGACTGCGATCGCGATCGCGCCGCTGCCTGTGCCTACATCGATCAGTGTGACGGATTCATGCCGTTGCAGCCGTTCGCGCGCCAGGCGGAGACACTGTTCAACAACAAGCTCCGTCTCCGGCCGGGGGATAAGCACGCCCGGCTCGACGTGAAAGTCCAGGCCGTAGAATTCACGGTGACCGGTGATGTAGGCCGATGGTCTGTGCGCCGCCCGCTCGCCCAATAGCTTCAGGAAACCGCGGTGATTATCGGCCGAAAGGGGCTGCGGCAGGCGCAGGAACAAGGAGGTCCGGTCTAAGCCGGTGACGTGACGCAGGAGCAGCTCCGCTTCTATCGCCGGGTCTTCAATTCCGGCGGCACGAAGCGCGGCCGTGCCGCGGCGCAGCGCATCGGTGCCGGTAGGAGGCTGGTTCGGTCCCGGGCGGAACATCAGTCGGCAGCAGCGTTGCTGTCGCTAAAGCGCCGCTGCTGGTCCCAGATGATCACGGCATCGATCATGTCGTCAATCTGCCCGTCGAGAATGCCGGGCAGGTTGTGAACGGTGATCGGAATCCGATGGTCGGTAAGTCGATCCTGAGGGAAGTTGTAGGTCCGAATTTTCTCGGAGCGCTCACCGGTGCCGACCTGTGTGCGGCGTGCGTCGGTCATCTCCTGATCCTGTCGCCGCTGCTCCAGGTCGAGGAGCTTGGCCCGCAGGAAATTCCAGGCCTTGACCTTGTTCTGCAACTGGGAGCGCTCGTCCTGGCAGGTGACGACTGTGCCGGTTGGATAGTGTGTCAGCCGAATCGCGGTGGAGACCTTGTTCACGTTCTGGCCGCCGGCGCCGCCGCTGTGGTACACGTCCTCCCGAACGTCCTTCGGATCGACGTGCATGTCGATCTCCTGCGCCTCCGGCAGAACGGCGACAGTGGCGAGTGAGGTATGGATGCGCCCTTTCGCCTCGGTTTCAGGTACCCGCTGCACGCGGTGACCACCGCTTTCGTACTTCAGCCGTGAGAAGGCGCCCTGGCCACGTATTTCTGCGACGACTTCTTTGAACCCGCCCTTATCGCTGTCATTGCTGGAAAGAATCTCTGTTTTCCAGCCTCGCCGTTCAGCGTAGCGGGTGTACATACGAAAGAGGTCAGCGGCAAAAAGTGCGGCCTCTTCACCACCCTCGGCGCCGCGGATTTCGAGAATTACATTCTTGTCATCACGAGGATCTTTGGGAAGAAGGCTGAGCTTTAGCTCGCGGGTCAGGCGCTCCACTTCCGGCTCAAGCCGATCCACCTCTTCGCGCCCCATTTCGCGCATATCAGGGTCATCGTCGCCAAGCATCGTGCGGGCCTGTTGCAGATCGCTACGGATGGCTCTGAAGGCGCGGTAGGCGGAGACGATGCTGCCAAGCGTTGACTGTTCTTTGGCAAGCTCCTGATACTGCGTGAAGTCGGCCGCTATTTCAGGGCGCGCCATCTGTGCGGACAGTGCGTCGTATCTTACCTCCAGCTCTTCCAGTCGCTCCCACATGACCGTATCCTGCTCCCCGTCTTATACGGTTCGACCGCCGGCAGCCATGGATCTGGCGGTGCGATGCGTCGCGTCGGTGGCCTCGCCCGTCTCTAAACTGTATCACGCACCCTGACACCGTCGTTCGCTCCGTCGAGGCGCTGGCGCAGCACCTCGACCGCCTCAGATGGTTCGATCGGCTCCCGCCCGCCGCTCTCGGTGCGGAGGTCGAGCAGTTCAGATTCACCGGCGCCGCCCAGGATCAGGGCGTATCGAGCTGGAGAGCGGTTCGCGCTCCGCATTTGGGCCTTCTCGCTGCGCCCGCCGGTCGCCACGATGGCGCCGATGCCGCAGTGACGTAGCTGCCCGCAGATTTTCACGGCAAGGTTTTGCAGCGTATCGTCGCGCCAGATCACAAACACGTCCGGCGTTGCCAACGGCGGTGGTTGAATGCCCGCTTTCTGCAGGCTGAGCACGATTCGCTCGATGCCGGTCGCAAAGCCGATGCCCGGAGTGGGCTTGCCGCCCATGATCTCCGCGAGGCCGTCATAGCGGCCACCGGCGCCGATGGTTCCCATCCTGCCGGCGTTTTCAGGCACAAACTCGAATACGGTCCGCGTGTAGTAGTCGAGACCCCGCACGAGACGGGGCGCGATTTGGAATGGGACATCGAGATCGCCCAGATACCGTTTGACCCGCGAGAAATGCACCTCGCAGGCCTCGCACAGGTGGTCAACCATCGACGGTGCTCCGGCGATGATCGGCTGGCATCCCGGCACCTTGCAGTCGAGCATGCGCAGCGGATTCTTCTCGAACCGATCGTGGTCGTCAGAACAAACCTCGCTCATTCTGTCCACGTAGTACGCACGTAGGAGCGCCACATAACCCGGCCGGCAATTCCGGTCGCCGATGCTGTTAAGCAGGACGGTAAGACCGGAAATGCCGAGCTGACTGTAGAACTGCCAGAGGAAATCGATCAGCTCCGCGTCAATAGCGGGATCTTCCTCGCCGATCGCCTCCAGGTCGAGTTGATGATGTTCTCGCATGCGTCCGGCCTGCGGCCTCTCGTACCGAAAGGCAGGTGAGATGGAGAAGAGCTTTACCGGCTGAGGCAGGTTGAATAGTCCATGCTCAAGGTAGGCGCGCATGGTATTCGGTGTGCCCTCGGGCCGCAGCGCGAGGTTCCGCTCGTCGCGGTCCTGGAAGAGGTACATCTCCCGCCTCACGATGTCGGTGGAATCGCCGGTTCCGTGGATAAATACGTCGGCGTCTTCGAAGATCGGCGTATCGACGCGTTCATAGCCGTAGAGAGCGCAGAGCCGCTCTGCCGTGGAAATGATGTACTTCCAGTACGCCTGCTCGTTGGGCAGGATGTCGTTTGTTCCGCGCGGGGCCTTAAACATCGGGCAAGCTCCAGTGCAGACGGTGTATGCTAATATTTAGGGTCGCATCGAATCGTGCGCCTCAGTTGATCGCCACCAGTTGGGACATTCGGAGTCCGATGCAAGTCGCGGAACTGCTCACAAAGGTAGCTGAGTATCTGCCAGCCGACCGCGTCGCTGTGGTCGAGGATGCGTATCGGTTCGCGGAAGAGGCGCACGAAGGCCAGCAGCGGATGTCGGGTGAACCGTACATCCAGCACCCACTTCAGG
This sequence comes from Dehalococcoidia bacterium, assembly GCA_038240805.1. Taxonomy (GTDB): domain Bacteria; phylum Chloroflexota; class Dehalococcoidia; order CAUJGQ01; family CAUJGQ01; genus JBBRGK01. The sequence continues at coordinate 5,263 of JBBRGK010000081.1, forward strand.
CAGCATACACCGTCGCCACGCTGGGCCTCGACGCTGCGGCGGTCGCTGCGGCGCTGATGCACGACACGATGGAAGACTGCGGAATCACCCCCGACGTGATGCAGGCCCGCTTCGGACCGGAGATCACACGCCTGGTCGAGGGGACAACCAAGCTCAGCAAGATGCACTGGCGGCCTCCAGAAGGACGTTCCGCCGACGCCTCGCAGGCTGAGAACCTGCGCAAAATGTTCCTCGCCATGGCGGAGGACGTTCGGGTCGTGATCATCAAGCTCGCCGACCGTCTGCATAACATGCGCACGCTTGACTTCAAAGAGCCGGAAAAGCGAAGGCGTATCGCCACCGAGACTATGGAGATCTACGCGCCGCTGGCACACCGGCTCGGCATCTGGCAGATCAAGTGGGAACTGGAAGATCTCTCGTTCCGGCACCTCAATCCTGACGAGTACCGGGAGATCGCTCAACTCGTCACATCCAAACGAGCCTCACGCGAGCGGTATATTGGCGAGGTGGAGTCGATCCTCACTGAGGAACTGGAAAAACATGGGATCACGGCTGAAGTAAAAGGCCGGGCAAAGCACATTTACAGCATTTATCAGAAAATCGCAAAGTACGAGGCACAGGGGAAAAGCTTCAACGAGATATACGACTTACTGGCGCTCAGAGTGCTGGTAGAGAGCGTCAATGATTGCTACAACGCACTTGGCGTCGTTCACAACCTGTGGCGCCCAATTCCGGGCCAGTTTGACGATTACATCGCGAGCCCGAAGGACAGCATGTATCAGTCGTTACACACGACAGTGATGTGTCTCGGAGCGCGTCCGCTCGAAGTGCAGATCCGGACCGAAGAGATGCATCGAAACGCTGAGTACGGTGTCGCGGCACACTGGCGCTACAAAGAAGGTGGAAAGCGCGACCAACAATACGAAGAGCGGATGGCATGGCTGCGGCGCCTGCTCGAATGGCAGCGGGACCTGACCACTGCGGACGATTTTGTAGACTCGGTCAAGACGGACGTGTTTGGCGATCAGGTCTTTATTTACACCCCGAAAGGTGAAATCAAAGATCTTCCCGCCGGCTCGACTCCGCTTGACTTCGCTTATCGGATCCACACCGACCTTGGCCATAACTGCGTCGGTTCCAAGGTCAACGGCAGGCTCGTGTCGCTAAACCACACGTTGCACAACGGCGATATCGTTGAGATCGTTAAGAGCAAAATCTCGCGGGGGCCATCGCGCGACTGGTTGAACCCGGACCTGAAATTCCTGCAGACCAATCATGCCCGAGAGAAAGTACGCCAGTGGTTTAAGCGTCGTGAGCGGGCGGAGAACATTGACCGCGGCCGTGAGATGCTCGAGAAAGAGCTGAGGCGGCTCGGGCTGAGTCTTGGCGAAAAGCAGCAAGAGCTGGTCAAGATTTATCACCAGGAATCGGTCGAGGAACTGTTCGCGAAGGTCGGTTGTGGCGACCTCAGTACGCACCAGATCACGGCGAGATTGGCGACGGCGATGGCCGATCGCCAGGAACCGTTGCTGCCTCCGCCCGTTGCGCCCCTGCGCATGGTGCCTTCGAGCATCCAGGTGTTGGGTCAGGACGATCTGCTCACCTCACTTGCCCGTTGCTGTGCCCCGGTGCCGGGCGACGAGATAACTGGCTACGTCACACGCAGCCGCGGTGTAACAGTTCACCGTGTGGACTGCCCGAACATGGTTGGAACCGGCGAAGAAGAGCGGATAGTGCCGGTGCAGTGGGGCCGGCGCGAGCAGCTATACCCGGTGGCCGTGCAGATTTCAGCGATGGACCGTGTCGGTCTTTTGCGTGACATAACAACCTTAATCAGCGACGAGCACGTCAATATGAACGGCGTACGTACTCAGCATCGCGGCGATCACGAAACGCTCGTGTATCTCACAGTCGAGACAACCGGGATCGAACAACTCACGCGATTGCTGAACAAGCTCGAAGGCGTCCGAGGCGTACTCTCCGTTGGCCGGAGTCGCGACGGTATTCGCGCCGAGGTTTAAGGCAGGTGGGCGGCCTACCTCCGCTGGTCAGAGTTTCCTGAGTCTCCGTCTTCCAGGAGTGCACGAAGTGCCTGATTAATGACTCCGGCGGTTGGAAACGCGCGAGCAACATCGGGCTCCAAAAGGACGACATTGCTGCCTTCAAGGTATCTGGCCCGGTATTTTCCGCGGGCACCTCGCCGGAACTCATACTCCGGCAGTAACTCTTCGGATGCTTCGGCCTCGCTATCCCTCTTCATACGCAGCTCTCTCACGTCGCGTTGCTAGTCGCGAACCACTCGTCCATTTGACCGGAATGCAACGGATCGTAAATGGTGAGCGATAGCTAATCATCCGGTCCGTATCACCGGACGCTACGTTCGTCGAAAGCCGTTGCCCACCCTTCGGACCCGCTGGTACCATGGCGCTACGCCGGTTGAGGAGACCTCGCATGCCTATTGCTAAGGTTCTCTCCTGCGCCATCATCGGGCTACAGGGCCGGCTAGTAGAAGTCGAAGTCGACGTCGGTGGGATGGGCATTCCCTCGTTGACGATCGTCGGACTGCCGGACGCCGCCGTGCGCGAGTCGGCCGAGCGGGTGCGTTCGGCGATGAAGAACTCCGGCTTCGCGCTCCCGGCAAAACGGATCGTGGTAAACCTGGCACCGGCCGATCTGCGTAAGGAAGGCCCGGCCTTCGATCTTCCGATCGCAGTCGGCCTCCTGCTGGCCAGCGGACGCCTCGGTCTAGATGTGCGAAACAGCGTCTTTGTCGGTGAGCTTTCGCTGGACGGCACACTCCGGCATACGCACGGCGTCCTGCCCATGGTCGGCTACGCACGCGAAATGGGCTACAGCACCGTCTATGTGCCCGCCGACGACGCGGATGAGGCAGCACTTGTCGAGGGCATGCGCGTTATTCCGGCGCGGTCGCTCGGCCAGCTTGCCGAACACCTGGCCAACCTGGAGCCGATTGCGCCTGTGCCCGGGCGTGCCCCTGAAGAGGATGAAGAGCCTGACTGGCGCGGCACCGATCTTGCAGAAGTGCGTGGACAGGAGCACGTGAAGCGAGCGCTTGAGGTCGCCGCAGCGGGAGGACACAATCTTCTGATGTCCGGGCCACCTGGATCGGGCAAAACACTGCTGGCGCGGGCGATGCCCGGCATCCTGCCGCGCATGACCTCCGACGAGCGGCTTGATGTCACCAAAATCTACAGTGTGTCGGGCCTGCTGCCGGCGGGGACACCGCTGATCCGCCAGCGTCCGTTCCGCTCACCGCATCACACGATCTCACATGCAGGACTGGTCGGTGGCGGCAGTCAGCCCCGCCCTGGCGAGATTTCGCTCAGCCATCGTGGGGTCCTCTTTCTGGACGAGCTGCCGGAGTTCGGTCAAACGGTGCTTGAGGTGCTGCGTCAGCCAATGGAAGACCGGGTGGTCACAATCTCGCGGGCACGCGGCTCGGTGACGTTTCCGGCGAACTTTCTGCTGCTGGCTGCGATGAACCCGTGTCCGTGCGGCTTCTACGGCGACCCCACCAAACCGTGCAGTTGCTCGGGCTCGACGATCGCGCGCTATCAACGCCGTATCTCGGGGCCGCTGCTCGACCGGATGGATATCTACACCGAGGTCCCTCGCGTCGAGTATGAGAAGCTGGCCGGTACCAATCCGGGCGAGTCTTCTGTGATCGTTCGGGCGCGGGTGGAAGCGGCACGCAAGCTGCAGACGGCGCGTTTTGCCGGCACGAGGTTGGCTTCGAACGCCGAGATGACGCCGGTTGAGGTTCGTAAGTACTGTCAATCCTGCATGGATGACGCCGCTCGTTCGCTGCTTCGGCTGGCGATGGAGCAGTTAGGACTGTCGGCGCGGGCGTTCCACCGCACCTTGAAGCTCTCCCGCACAATCGCCGATCTCGCCTGCAGCGACGGCATCGGCGCGGCGCATCTGGCCGAGGCGGTGCAATACCGCTATCGTGCCACCGGATGAGGAGCCTTCCCGCGCAGGTGGCGCCACGAAGCGGAGTAACCCGTTGAAGTTGCCCAACGCAGAGCGGGCCATCGTGGACATACGCAAGCTCAGCGACTACTGCCTGAGCAGAGA
>JBBRGK010000082.1:0-9355 GCA_038240805.1 Dehalococcoidia bacterium
CTCGATCACAGCAGCCTCAGGGTCAATACGTGAACTGAACGAGTGGTTCTTCAGCCCTCGCGGCAGCTCTATGGCGAAGCCCGCATGGTTAACCTCCACGAGCGCTCCCGCACTTAATGTCGTCATCGCCCAAAACATTCAGCGCCTGGAGCGCACTTTGGCACGGCCACATGTGAATAAGCAGCTTCCGATGGACATCCGGGTTGATGAAGTACGTGGTTGGCTGCAGATCAAGCGCGAGTTGGAGTACCTTGTGAGCGCTCGCTGGGTTCTTGTGCAGGACGCCGATGTTGCAACAGCTCTTCAGATGCTCGTCGATAGCACGGTCGATTAGGCTACCTCGTTACCCCTCCAGCGTAGACCGTCACGCTTCACCTATTCACTTCCCGATCGCAGCGGCCAGCGCCGCCACGCCCGGCTCGATCAACTCCGGTGCAATGCGGCTGAACCAGAGCACGATCGCTGCGCCAGAAGGCGGCGACTGGAAGTACTCGGCGGCATCGGTGATCGCCACGCCACGGGCAAGAGCACCGTCGCGGATCTGCGCCGAGGAGACGCCGGGAACTTCGAGGAAAGCGTGCAGGCCGCCGGTCACCGGCCAGGCGCGGACCTGCGGCGGCAGGTGAGCAGCGAATGCCGCCAGCAGCCGGTCGCGGCGGGCGCGGTAGCCGCGTGAGGCGCGATGCAGGTGGCGTTCGATCTCGCCTGACTCGAACAGATCGGCGAGCGCCTCCTGCACGATCGGTGTCGTCGCCTGGTCGAGCGTGCTTTTCGCTGCTGTCGCTGCGGCCCGAAGCGCTGGCGGTACGACCAGGTAGCCACCGCGCAGAGCAGGATGCAACAGCTTGCTGAGGCTGCCCAGGTAGATGCAGCGGCCGGCACGGTCCAGCCCCTGCAAACTGGGCAGGGGCGGACCGCTGTAGCGAAACTCGCTGTCGTAGTCGTCCTCAAGGACCCACGCATCGTGCTCCGCCGCCCAGTCCAGCAGCTGTAGCCGCCGCTCCGGCGAGAGCACGGCGCCGGTCGGATACTGATGCGACGGCGTCAGGTAAACCAGCCGCGCCCCTTCCGGCGGCAGCGCCGCCACCACTAGCCCCTCACTATCGACCGGCACCGGCAACATGCGCACGCCCAGCGCCCGGAAAACAGCGAGCGCACGCGGATAGCCCGGCTCCTCGACGCAGACGGAATCGCCGGGGTTGAGCAGCAGCCGGCTCGCCAGGTCGAGCGCCTGCTGGGTGCCGCTGACGACGATCACCTGCGAGGGGTCGGCGCGAACGGCGCGTGCCCGCCCGAGATAGGCCGCCAGGGCAGCCCGCAGACGTGGACTGCCGGCAGGCTCACCGGCGCCATACTCAGCGCCAAGCTGTTCGGCTGCCCGCCGCAGCGCCCTGCCCAGCGCGGCGGCGGGAAAGGTCTCCCGCGCCAGGCCGGGCCGGAAGTCAAAGCGCACCTGTTCAGCTGCCTCAGGCGATGGCGCCGCGATCGAGAGCCGTCGGCCCCAGCCGGACAGACGCACCGGCGCGCCCTCAAGCACGGCCCGTCGTGGCGGCGATGCGACCGTGACGAACGTGCCTGCCCCCACCCGGGCGGCGCAGTAGCCTTCGCTGACCAGCTCCTCGTAGGCCTCGACCACCGTGCCGCGCGAGACACCGAGCTGCGTGGCGAGGGCACGCGTCGGCGGCAGGCGCTCGCCATCGGCTACGCGGCCGGAGTGGATCGCCTCCCGCAGCGCCTCGACCAGCCGGGCGCCACGCGGACCCTCGGGTGGCAGGATCAGTGCGAAGTCCAATGGACCACCGACCCACACAGAAATTGGGCCTTACGAAGGACCATTATATCTCCTACGCTGGTTCGGATTGCACACCGTTGCGGCTGCCGGGCTGATGCTCTCGCCGGACGACCTGGCACAGTTCGATGGCGCAGCCAGCCACGCGGCTACATTTATATAGGGCCAGATACACAGCAGGAGGCGCCCGGCCATGACTGCAACCCGTACAACAATCCGCCGCCATCCCGAGCGTGCTCTGCCGCTGCCCGACGGCGCCGCCGAGATCTTCGCCACGGCGCCGGTGGCACACGCGGGCTTCGTGCAGGACGGCCAGCCGTTCGTGATCCCGATGACTTTTCTCTACCGCGACGGCTGCATCTACCTGCACGGAGCACCGGGGAGTCGCACGGTGAAAGAACTCGCCTCGGGTGCGCCGGTCTGCGTCGAGGTGACGCTGGTTGAGGGACTGATCGCCTCCAAAACAGCGGAAACGCACTCGGTCAACTATCGCAGCGTGGTCGCCTTCGGCCGCGGTCGCCTGGTGCGCGACGACGCCGAGCGCCGCGAGTTGTTCCAGGCGCTGATCGGTCGCTACTTCACCGGCCGCACTGCGGGCGTGGACTACGCGCATATCACCGAGAAGGAGCTAAAAGCGGTGGCGCTGGTGGCGGTCGAAATCGAAGAGATGAGCGCCAAAGGGCGCTTCGGCGGACCGCGTGGCCCCCTCGACGACGACCCCGAAGCGCCGGGCAACGCTGGCGTCGTGCCCTACCCGGCGGTTGGTGGTTCGTAGTGGGCGGGTCTCCGCCCTGGTATCCCCTTGCTCAATATCGGCGGAGCACGATTGAGGCCCGAAGGGCGGAACCGTGCAAAGGCGGACCTTGCTACACCTTACGTACCGCTGCGATTAGGACGGTCGCCACATCGGCACTTCCGCCGTATCATTTCTTCGACATTGCCGCGACTAACCTGATAGGCCAGCTCCTCCCCAGTGCGGGTCAGCACTAATGAGCCTGTCGACCTCAGTGCTCTAATTCGGCTGCGCTCCCGCTGGAGGGCAACATGGCATACGTCCCGCTCGATTTATCAGCCTTACCTTGCGGTGCGAACTGTCTGCCCGGCTGCCCGATTCGCGACAAGATGAGCAGGCTACAAGCCGGGTTGGTCTCGCTTGCCGACGATCCCGCAGCACCAGTTGTCCGCGCCTTCTTGGATGGTTACGCCCAATTAGTCGAGCATTCTGCGGAAGCTCGCAGCAACTACCCGTACACCATTGCCCTACCAGCCCTCTTTGATCTGGTGCTATCAGCCAGGTATGCGGCCCGCGCTATCGCGAACGCGGGGTGGAGCTACTGCGACGGTGAAGACTATGGCGATCGCCCGGCCAAGTACCTCTCGTTCCTCAACGCCTGCCCACGCTGCACCGTTAAGCGGAACTTCCGGCCGGTAATAAAATCGAATAAGCCCGGCTCAGACAGTATTGGCACAATGGCGAGTGATGTCACGATTTTGATTTTGGCTGAGTACCTGGCCCGGGTCGCTCCCGGTCTCCGGGTTGGCAAATCCACGCAGCGGATAGGCGATGTGGATGCCGTCATCTATAGCGAAGACCTTGTAGCGTTGGCAGAGATCAAGTCCTCGCCGCTGGTGCTATACCCGCTCGAAATCCTGCTACCCGACCGGCTAACCGAGTCGCGAGACGGCGAGACTGCACCAATGGCCGACCACTTTCGTGTTACTGATGATCTGACTGGGCCACTCTCGTTCTACCTCCCCCACTGGGATGCTCGGATTCCATTAGGGCCACGCGATGCTGCGTGGCCCTATCCTGCCCTCGCCGCATTCGTCACTGACCCAGGTAGCGTGGAAATTGTGCTGGCCGCATGGCGCGATCTTTACCAGATTTATGCTGGCAATCGCCAAACCCGCGGCGTGACCGAACGGCGGCGCTGGCTTATGTGTGGCTGCGGAAGCCCGGTTGACAACGGTAAGAACGCCCCGGGTTTAGACCGCACCGATGACATGAAGAAGGGAACCTATCAGGTACTCAAATTCGGTACTTCCTACAAAGACCAGTGCATCAAACGTGTTATACGGGCCGTGCTCGTCTCGAACGTGTTCCCACTGCGGCTCTACAACACATATTTGGCCGATATGCAAGATGTCATTTGGACCAAGGATAGATACGTAGTCTCCTCCGAGGGCGGTGTTATGTCATTTGAAAAGGCCGATGTCTTCAACCTGTTTGATGCGTTGATCTGCTTGACCGACTCACGATACCGTGATGAGCAACTGCGGGCTGCGTTGGTGCTGCCGGATATGTCGAATTGAGGTTATCGTGAGCGCACAGCTGGCCCGGTTCGTCTTTCAACTGCGGCGCAATATCGTCATCGAGGGCGACCGCCAGTTGGCTGAGCTCGAGCTGGGTGCGTTCCTGCCCGGGGAGTTGGTCGCTTTGGACGACCTGACCACCGCTGCAGCGGAGTCGCCGCCGCTGCAAATGTTGCACGGCTTCGGGACGCTCGGTAGCTATTGTCGGCCTAAGGGGCGACAAGGTTATGCGGCGAATGGACCCCTTTCGCTCTTGCCAGAGCTCGTCCGCCGCCTCTCGTTTATCCAGCGGCTGTACTGTGTTACGGCCAACACGTACGCAGCCTGCCAGTTTCTCACCGCAACGCAGGAGAATCTCGGGCCGGTGCTTGCCTGGCAGAGCGAGGGTGATCAGCTAGTCATTCAAGCTGTTCCGCACTACGCCGTCATCGAGTTCTCGCAGGTTGTGGCTCGACAATCGGCCGGTGTGGCCGACATGAAGTGCAATCTTGACGCGCTGGTCGCAGCATTGCTGGACCACACCGGCGAGCGTCACGCCATGCAGCTGGCAGAGAAGGCGCTTGGCGCTGGCTCGACGACGTCCCACCTCTCGCACGACATCCACTACTACAAGGCCAAGTTCTTCCCGCGCATGGTGCGCTCGCTCTTAAACGTCTCCTCCCAGAGGATAGGTCCCGGCCCGCACCGTGCCATCGATAATTTCGCTGGCAGCGGAACGACGCTTCTGGAAGCGTCGCTGCTGGGCATCCCCAGTGTGGGCTTGGACCTTGACCCACTGTCAGTCATGATTGCCACGGCCAAACTCGAAGTGCTGCATGTGGGAGCTGACCATCTGGCGAGCGAAGCCACGAGAGTGTTTGAGGCGATGCAAGCCCAGGTGTCCGGGCAACTGAGCTTATTTAGTGCTCACGCAGCGGACCTCCCAGACGAGGACATCATCTTCCCCGCGTGGTTGATGAAGAACCGCAAGATGAGTCCGACCATCGCTACTGACCTCAACAGGGAAATTCGGACCGTCCGAGCTGGCGTGGCCGCCGGTGCCTCGGACGTGCAGAACATTTTGCGGGTCTTAATGTCCGATGCTATCGCTCGCAAAATACGCATGCGCTTTCTCGGCACAGGTGTCGGGCGCTTTGCGCTCAGCTTCGCGGTTACGTCTATGGTCAAACATTTCAGCACCGCGTTAACCCGGTACGTGATGGTAGCTGCGACCTGTGAGTGGCTGCAGGAAACCCTCCATATACAATTTGCCGATGCCAAGGTGGTTACGGCCGATACCCGTCATATCCCCGACGAACTCGGCCTGTTCGATGTCCTGGTCACTTCGCCTCCATATATGCCGGCTTCGAGCGGTCGGGAGAGTTATGCCAGGGCACGCGCACCTTCGCTGATTGCGTTGGGCATGCGACGCCATGATGACGTGGACCTTCTCGCTGATGAGTCGATTGGCTCGATGGAAGGCAATGGCGTCGACCTGGACCAGCTACGCCCAGAGGAGCGCACCATCGTCGATTGGCTAGCCACCGACGAGCTTCGGGCCATCAAGGCGGCGCCGTCGGCCCGCTATTTCCTGGACATGCGAGCTACGTTTGCGGAGATGCGTCGGATCCTGTCGTCGGGAGCATTGGCCGTCGTCGTGAGTGGGAAGGAAAGTACGTTCTACCAGTTCTCGACCCGCACCGCCCTCCAGGTGGTAGAGGCGGCGAAGCTCCTGGCATCCGAGGCGGAGGGCGTAGGCTTTAGGGTCGATTCGCTCATTGATGTGCAGCTGAACAAGTCCAACCGCAACGCACGACCGCGGTCGCTCGACGATTACTACGAGACGCTCATTGTGCTCAAGCAGCCACCCAGTTCACCCCACTAACTTATAGGCGAATTCAAAACCTCCCGTTGAGCCCGATGCAGGCACGGCTTCCTCATGCGGCATAGTTGACGCGCAGCGGGGAGCGCTACGCGTTGTGGTTGAGCTCCCGATACGACGACGCCAGCCCTTCAGGCTCATCCAGGTTGGAGTTCGCCTCCACCACAACGTGCTTGACGCCTGGCGCCTGGCTTATCAGCCGCCGCTTGATCGCGTCCACGACCGTGCCGAGCTCGCGAGCCGGCATCTCGGGATCCACGTCGATGTGCACTTCCACGATCGTCACGTCTGCCAGCGTGCGGCCGGCGATGCCTGTCACCGCTGCGACGCCGGGAACGTGGCGCGCCTCGTGCAGCAGAAAGGCGCCGAGCTCTCGGTCAAGGCTCGTTTCCATCAGCTCATGCGCCGCCGCGCGAAAGATTTCGAACGCGGTGTAGAGAATGAAGCCTGCGACCATGAAGCCTGCAAGGGCGTCAAAGATCGGATACCCGGCCCGTGCGATGAGAATACCGGCGATGACGAAGGCGGTCGCCACCACGTCGGTGAGATGGTCCCGTGCATCGGCGTTGACCGCCTGGCTGTGAATGCGCCGGGCAACGCCGCGGGCGTAGATCGCGAGGCCAAGCTTGACGACGAGCGCGATCAGCGCGACCCAGAGGGTCAGCCAGGCAGGCGTTTCGGCGTGCCCGGCACGCAGCTTCTGCAGCGAATCCCAGCCAACGAGCAGCCCTGCGGTGCCAACGATGAAGGCCGCGAAGTTGGCGGCCAGCGCCTCGGCTCGCCCGTGGCCGTAGGGATGGTTCCAATCGCCGGGGCGGCGGGAGATGAGCAGGCTCGTGAAGGCGGCAAGCGAATTGGCAAGGTCGGCGGCAGAGTGAACTGCGTCGGCGACAAGCCCCTGGCTATGCCCGACGACGCCGGCAACGCCCTTGAGCACGATCAGGCAGCTGTTGCTGACGATGCCGAACGCGACCGCTCGCAGACCGCTGCGAAACCGCGCCGCGCGGGCTCGATCGGCTGTCGGAGCAGGGTTATCGGGCGACGGTACCATGCATTTATTAAACACTATGAATGCGAGGTCTGCCCGCAAGACAAAGAAACGCCCGGAGCAACCTTGCGGCCGCTTCGGGCGTTCGCGTGATCAGCAACTTTCGAAGCTGTCACCAGAAAGATCGTCCCACTTTCAGCGAAAAATCTCAATCGCGCTGACAGCCGATTATTGGCAGTCTCAGACGTTCGCCGACCGCGAAATGATCCATACTGCTCCAGTCGCTCTCTATGTAGTTGACCATCGGGTACTTCGCCTTACAATGTCTTACAGGTACATAGTATCATGAGATTCCACACCGGAGCCTTGAGCGATGCACCCCGCGCAAACACTGCCAGCTACCACAGGGCGCTTTATCGGCGCCAGCGGGGGAACCGACGATGAAGCGGACGCCAGAGGAAGAAGTAGAACTCGCTGCGTTCTACGATGCGCACATCAATGACAGGGACCGCTGGGGCGAACCCGTCGAGCCACCGCCAGAAACCCGGGGACGCCGGCTGGGAGCGACGATTACGGTTCGTTTTTCCGTCGAGGAAGCCGAGCAGATCCGTCTGACCGCGCGCAAGCTCCGAAGGACCTACTCGGATATCGTTCGCGATGCCGTGCGCGAATACACACAGCCTGAACGGTCGATCACTGCCGCTTTTGCCGGTATTACCGGCTCAGACCTTTCCGAGAAGCTCACGCTCGATGAAAGAATGCGCCGTATCGAACTGATAATCGGCGTCGCTGCGCGCCGGGCTCAGACCGCTGAAATGAGCGACTGAGACGGCGCGAATCGGTTACAGCGTGTGCACCGCGTTATCCCGAGTCACGTTCTGGACGCCAGGTACGAGCAGGAACAGGCCCATCGCCACGCCACCCAGCAGTCCTCCGCCGACAAGCGTCTCGCGGACGCCGATCACCGCTGCCACCGGACCGGCAAGCGCCATCGAGACGGGCACCAGGCCAATAGACACGAACCAGTCCAGGCTGGAAACGCGCCCCAGCAGCTCGCCTGGCACCAGCCGCTGGAACAACGTTTCCCAGATCAGCTGACCCATCGTGAGCAACGCGTTGGCGACCAGCGCGATTAGCATGCCCTGCCAGATCGCGGTCATGCCGCCGTAGCCAGCCATCACGCCGATACCGGCCGCCCAGGCGACGTACATCACGGCAACTGCACGTCGGGGCAGCCCCAGCTGCGCCACCAGCACAGCCATCAGGATGGAGCCGGCGCCGCCAACGGCGAAGATCAGACCGAGTCCGGCCGCGCCGGCGTGGAGATCGAACTTGACCACGTACGGCAGCAATACCTGCACCGGCCCGTTCCAGCAGAGCAGGCTGATCGAGGCGCCCGCCAACGTTGCCCAGCACCAGGGGTGGGTGTGCACGAAATGCCAGCCGGACCGTAGATCGGCGAGAGCCGACACCGGTGCTCCAGTTTTCTGCCGGGGACGGGCATGGGTGAGCAGCACTGCGGTGGCGGAGACGAGGAAACTGCCGGCGTCGAACAACAGCGCCGGACCGGGCCCAGCCGCCCCGACGACCAGACCGCCGATCGCAGGCCCGAGCAGCAGCGCCATCAGGGGATTGATGGCGCCACGGAAGGCATTGGCCTGCGGTAGTTCGCTCTGCGGCAGGAGGTCGGGCAAGATCGCCACAGAGGCAGGCGCAAAGAAGGCCGTGCCGGCGCCGAAGAACGGGAGCAAGAGCAGCAGGTGCCAGAGCTGCAGCGTCCCGCTGATCGCCAGCAGTCCGATCAGCCCCGTGATGACCGCGCGCAGCAGATCGCTGCCGAAGAGCACATGGCGCCGGTCGATCCGGTCGGTCACGAGGCCGCCCACCAGCAGCAGCAGCACACTCGGCAGGATGCGCACCGCACTGACGAGCGAGAACGCGATCGGGCTGCCGTTCAGCTGGTAGACCTGGAAAGGCAGCGCAATCGCGAAGAAGCCATCACCGAGCAACGAGACCGTTGAGCCCAGCGACAGCAGGGCGAAATCGCGCTGACGCAGCGGCACGAACAACCGCGGTAAGGAGAGCGGCACCATCCCACCTCTGCCTGCGACCGGCTCCCCAACGGTACCCGAATCACGCTGTCTTCAGCGAGCCGGTTGTGCAAGGCACGAAGATCGGAAGTTGCCGATATACTGCACTGCATGTCAGTCACGGCACAGCGTCAGCATAAAATCCGGCGACCCTACTACGGCTGGGTACTCGTCGCAACGCTCGGCGTCACCGAGACGGTCTCGTGGGGCGTGCTGTACTACGCTTTCACCGTCTTCATCGCCCCCATGCAGCAGACCTTCCACTGGTCGCGCTCGACGATGACCGGCGCCTTCTCGCTGGCACTGCTGCTCTC
>JBBRGK010000083.1:0-9342 GCA_038240805.1 Dehalococcoidia bacterium
CGTGAAGGAGGCGGCGATGCAGCGCATCGAGCAGGAAGGCCCGTTCGAAATCCACGGAGACCCCGAGATCATGCAGGCTCTGGATGCGTTGTTGCGGGCCTTCGTGGCCCAGCGGCGGATGAAGATGTCCGGTGAGTACCAGCCCTGCTACAGGGTATCGACCTGAGCCTTGCGTCCATCGTGAACGGGTCGCGCCCGTCGGCACCGACCGACCGACCGTCCGCCGCTGGTTGCCTATGTCCGCCAGATGACTAGACTGTGCCTTGGATCATTCCAGTGGTGCGCGTATGTCCAGCCAGCAGTCCTCCATGCATCCACCCCACCGGCATTCCTCGGGCTTCACTTTGGTCGAGTTGATGATCACGGTTGCAGTGATCGCGATCTTGATCGGTATCGGCTTCCCCAGCTTTTCGGCCAGCTTGCGCTCGAACCGGGTCGCCACGCATGCAAATGAGATGATTGCGACGGTAAGCCTTGCCCGCACTGAAGCGATCAAGAGCAACATTGCTGCCGGCATTTGCCCCAGCGCCAACGGCACAACTTGCGGCGGCACCTGGAATGGCGGCTGGCTGGTCTTCGTCGATACCAATAACAACGGCGCGCCAAACGCCGCAGCGGTGCCGAGCGAAGTGGTGCGTGTAATTGCGGGTAATCCCAGCTTGAGCGTGATCCCCGGCGCAGGGCTAGTTTCGCCGATCATGTTCAGCAGTCGCGGTCTGCCCACCAGTGGGTTACCGGCGGCTGGCACTGCTGCCATGGTTCTGCAGCCTTTGGATTGCCCGACTGGCGCCCCGGTGATTCGCAGCTTCTTCATGAACGCAACCGGCCAGATCCGCATGCAGAAAGGCAACTGCCCATGAACCCTGATTCTTCCATTCGGCCCCGAAAGCAGATGACGTCTTCGCTGGGGCTCAGCCGTGCTCGGGGCTTCACCCTGATCGAAGTCCTGGTCTCGCTGATCATCTTGAGCATCGGTTTGCTCGGACTTGGCCTGCTGCAGGCCAGTTCCCTCAAGTCCAGCTTCAGCGCTAACCAGCGCACCGTAGCGACCAACCTGGCCTACCAGATGATCGACATGATGCGCGCCAATCGTCGGCTTGCGTTCCGCTACGCCAACATCAATTTGGGCGATGCGGCTGCAGTGAGTGAGACCGGTTGCAATCGACTGCCAGTCACAGCTGACATCGTCGCCGATGACAAGGCTGGCTGGTTGTGCCAATTGCGCCGGGAGTTGCCGGGTGGCAACGCTGATGTCGCGCTCGCCGCCGGCATCGTCACGGTCACCATCAATTGGGACGATACACGCTGGATCGCGGCCGCGCCCCAAACGTCCTTCGTAGTGATCAGCCAACTATGAGCACTTTCCGTCACCATCCTGTGCGCCGCGTTCGCGGCTTCGGCCTGATCGAGTTGATGATCGGCATCTTGCTCGGTTCGATCTTGCTGCTCGGGCTGGCCAAGGTTTTTTCGGCCTCTCGCACCGCCTATCAAGCCTCTGAAGGGTTGGCGCGTGTGCAGGAAAACAGCCGATTCGCGATGGATTTCCTGCAACGCGACGTGCGCATGGCCGGTCATATGGGCTGCGTCAACGATCTTGCGCATTTCCTGTCCACGCCGCCGCAGTTGTATTCGCACTTCATCACGCAACCCCAGCGCGACGCGATTCCGCCAACATACAGTGCAGCTCCGTTCCCCGAGCGCTTCGATGTCGGCATCGAAGGGTTCGAGGCGACGGGTACCGCGCCAACCAACAATCTCGATCTGACCGCGCCAGCCGGTGGCTGGAACCCGGTATTGCCGGCTGCGTTCACTGCTGCCGGGGTTCCGCCTCCAGACCCGGGCAGCGACGTGATCATGCTGCGTTTCTTCGGCAGTGATGCCGGTGCGGTCACGGCGATCGATCTGGCCGCCAACACGATCACTGCGCCCTCTTTCACTGCGCAAGAACAGGTCAACGGCCTCTACGGTCTTTCCAACTGCACCGGGGCAAGTGTTTTCCAGGCCTCCGCCGCCGCCGGCGGCGTAATTACGGCGGGTCTGACTCCCGTCAACAAATCTGTGTTTGGCACGGGCGAGGGCTATGTCGCAAAGGAGCTGAGAGTCTATCGCGCCGAAAGCGTGGCGTATTACGTATCCACCGTTGCCGGACGTGGGCCATCCCTGTTTCGGTTGCGCTTCACTGCCGCCCCGGCCAATCCGGTTGCCGAGGAGTTGGTGGAAGGGATCGAGAATATGCAGATTCTGTACGGACGCGACAATTCGGGCGCGTCGCCCGATGGCGCCATCGACATTTACCAGACCGCCAATAACGTAGTTTTGGGCTTGGCTCCAAGCGCTGTGCCTGATGCTTGGCGGCGTGTCGGAGCAGTACGGCTTGGATTCCTGTCGCGCAGCGTCGATCGCGGTGCCGTTGCCGCGACCACTGCGGGAAGTCCCGGCAGCTGCGGAGACAACTGCGTATCGGTGCTCGGGGTGAATGCCACGCCGCCCGCGGACGCCAGGGTTCGGCAGTCCTATTTGACCACGATCGCGCTGCGCAACCGCTTGTTCGGAAACTGACGCCATGGCCATGAACCGCTTCCATTCCACTCCTCGTCACCAACAAGGGGCGGTGTTGTTTATTTCATTGATCCTGCTGGTCGTATTGTCGCTGATCGGTATTGCATCGATGCAGGTCACCACCCTGCAGGAGCGGATGGCTGGCAACTACCGCACGCTCAATCTGGCGTTCCAGCGTGCCGAAGCGCAGGTGCGCACCCGCGAGAACGACATCAAGACTGCGGTGGATGCGGGCGGGTTGTATACCACCAACGATAGTGTCTGTCTGGCGACTTATGCGGGCTACAACAGCGTCGATGCCTGGGCTGCGGCAAAGACCAGCACCACTATTGGGAGTACGACAGCCGGCAGTTGGTTCACACGCCGTATCGACCGCTGCATTCCCGGTCAGACCAGCTTGAAATGGGGCCAAAAGCTCAATGAAGACACGACCAGTATTTACGAAGTGATTGGCGCCAACAACAGCGATCCAACTGCGACCGACGCAGCGTCGATGGCCGTGGTTGCCACCGTATTCATCCCTTGATCTCACACCTTTGCCATCGTATTGCGATGGAAGCGAGTAATCCCATGAACCGTCTGATTTCCCGATCCTTTTTACCCGGTTTGCTGATCGCCGTCGCTGCGGGCGGTATCCCGTCCGCATTCGCAGCCGCGACGCTGCCGATTTCGCAAGTTCCATTATTCCGCGCGCAGGCAGTGCCGCCGCTGAACATGCTGGTGATGGGCAAGGACTTGAAACTGTTCAGCGAGGCCTACAACGACGCCTCCGATCTGAACGGCGACGGAGTGCTGGACGTCGGATACAAGCCCGACCAGATCACCTATCTTGGTTATTTCAATTCCAAGGTCTGCTACAGCTACGACGGCACCAAGTATGTGCCAGCGGCAGTGGGTGGCGGCTTGAATCTCAAACAGTGCTCCGGCAACTGGAGCGGAGACTTTTTGAACTATGTGACGACCTCGCGCATGGATGCTCTGCGGCGTGTGCTGGATGGTGGCAAACGCAGCACGGATACGGCTATCGACACGATACTCGAACGCTCCTATATACCGCAGGATTCGATCAGTTGGGCAAAGGAATACCAGAGCGTGGCGCGCGATGGCTATGACGTCAGCAATTATACCCCCTACGCGGCGCCGCCGGCCACCCAATATATTCTCTTCGGCAACGTGACCCTGCTGCGCAGTGGGGCGGGCGAGCCTTTGTTGCGGGTGCTGAAGAATACCCCGTATCGCGTCTGGGAATGGGCTTCGACCGAGCAGCCGGTGCTGACCAATAATTGCACCAGCGCCCACATTTCCTGCGGAGTAGGTTCCAGCTTCACTGACTATGTAGTGCGGGTGGTGTCGTGCCCAAGCAGCAATGCAGCCTTCCGGGAAAGTACCTGCAAGCAATATCCGAACGGCGACTGGAAACCGACCGGGATCCTGCACGACTACGGCGAAACCGGAAAGATGGCGTTCGGCCTGATCACCGGCTCTATGTTCAACAATTTTGAAGGCGGTGTACTGCGCCAGAACATCGAGGACTTCAGCACTGAAATCGATCCGAACACCGGGCAGTTCCTGACTGCCGTCAACGGCATCGTCAACACCATCAATGCGTTTCGGTTGCTGGGATTCGGATCCGACGCTCTGGTCACTCCGGGCGGCCCATACGACTGGTATAACTGGCCAGGTTCGAATTGCACCAGCTTTGTCAACGGTAACCGGACTTCGGTCAATGGCGAATGCCGGGCTTGGGGCAATCCCATCGGCGAGATGATGTACGAGACAATGCGCTATTTCGCCGGCGCGGCTTCAGCAACGCCGAGGTATGCGACCGGGGGCGCGCCGATAGGAAATACCGAAGAAACCCTGCTGGGCCTGCCTACAGCCACCTGGAAAGATCCTTACGCGGCCAAGCCAACTGGGTTGGGTTACAAGGCTTGCGCCAAGCCCTACGAGACGGTCATCAGCGACGTCAACCCGTCGCGCGACTCGGGCTTGCCGGGCAATCCGTTCGGAGAAGCAGCGCCCAACGGCACGACGCCAGCCGCCATTTCGGGCTTGAGCATGGTGACCGAAGGCCAGCGGATCTGGAACAATGAGTTCAGTGGCAGCAAGCAGGTCTTCATCGGCCAGTCGGGTGGAGTCTACGATTCGGCGCCGAGCGCCAAGACAGTCACTAGTTTTGGCAATATCCGCGGCCTGGCTCCGGAAGAGCCGAGCAGGGAGGGCAGCTACTCGGCTTCCATCGTAGCGTCCTACGGATTGGCAAATGATCTGAGCGGCGCCACCGCCCAGAAGCATTTCCTTCGCACCTACGGCGTCGCGGTGGCCTCGCCGCTGCCGAAGATCGAGTTTCCCGCGGGCCTCGGCAAAACCATCAGCTTGGTGCCGTTCGCGAAGTCGGTCAGCGGCTGCTTTGTCAATACCGCTGGTGCATTCCAGCCTACCGATCAGATCGCCGATTTCTATGTCGAGAAAATTAATAATCTGCCGGGGGCGCCGTTTGATATCACCGTGAATGGAGGCCTTCCCTTCGCGGCGTTCCGGATCAACTACGAAGATCAGGAGCAGGGCAGCGACCATGACATGGATGCCATCGAGCGTTACCAAGTCCAGCTCAATCTCGACGGTACTGTTTCGGTGAATGTGGCTTCCCAGTATGCCGCCGGTTGCGTCGATCAAGCGATGGGCTATGTCATTTCCGGCACCAGCAAGGATGGCGTTTATCTGGAAGTGCGGGACACGGATTCAAATCCCGCTTCCGCAATAAAATATAAGCTCAATACACCGCCGGGCCGTGACCCCGGGTATTGCTCCGCCGGCCCGGGCGCGCCGGCCGACTGTGCGCCCTTGCCTACGACAGCCACTCGTATATTTACCGCTTCCAGCGGCAGCTCCGCGACCGTGCTCAAAGACCCGCTTTGGTATGCCGCGAAGTACGGCGGTTACACCGACGCCAACAGCAATGGCGTGCCCGATCCGGGCGAATGGGACAAGAACGTATCCGGAACGCCTGACAACTACTTCCTGGTCACCAATCCCCTGTCGTTGAAGGCCCAGTTGTCGAAAGCCTTCGACAGCATTATCGTCGATAACAACAAGAGTTCCGGTGCTCTGACCGATACTGGCGCTCGCATTTCCGCCGGCTCGCTCAGCTACTCGACGACATATTCCATCGATGCTTCGGGCAGCAACTGGACCGGCAATCTGTTCGCCAAGCGCATTACCACAGCCGGTGACTTCGGTGTCGATGTCTGGAATGCATCCGCGAATCTGGACAATGCGGCCGCGATCGCGGCGCGGCAGAGCAAGATCTTCATCGTGACCACGCCTGGCAAGTCCGGCACGCGGGTAGCCTCCGGGTTTACCAGTGCGGCGATCGCTGCGGCCTTCGGCGGATCGGATTCCGCGCAACTCGCGTTCCTCGGATTGACGCGCGGTGGCGTCGAAGCCCAGTACGGGACGGGGGGGGCGCCGCCTACAGTGACCGTGGCCAGCATTATCGACTATCTCAAGGGTATCGCGACGCTGGAACAGAAAAATACCGGCAAATTCCGCAACCGGTCCTCGGTGATTGGCGACTTCATCAATTCCAAGCCAGTGGTCGCCGGGCCCAAGGACGACTACGGTTACTCGCTGCTACCGGCTGCCCTCGGCGGCGGCGCCAGCGGCGGCGGCACTTACGGGCAGTATTTACTGGACAAGTCCACCAGCAATCCGACGGTCTTCGCTGGCGCCAACGACGGCATGTTGCATGCGTTCGATGCGCGCGATATCGGCGGCAACGAATTGTTCGGTTTCATTCCCAACAGCGTGGCGAAGAAACTCGGCAAATTGCTGGATCCGGGCTACACCCATGAGTATTACGTCGATGGCGAAATCAATGTTGCCGATGCGCGGTTGGGCTCAAACTGGGCAACGGTGCTGGTATCTTCGGCGGGGGCGGGTGGACAGGGCGTATTCGCGCTGGATGTGACCGATCCTTCCATTTTCAGCGGCAGCAAGGTTCTCTGGGAAGCGACTGCGGCCGATGCCATATACGGCAATGACGTTGGCTATTCGATCGGCAAGCCGCAGGTGATCCTGGGTGAAGACGGTCTCTGGTACGCCGTGTTTGGGAATGGCTTCAACAGCATCAATTCAAACCCGGTGCTGTTCGTGGTCGATCTGCAGAGCGGCGTGGTCAAGACGATCACAGCCAACGACGGTGGGGCGTTTACCAATGGCATTGGACAGATTGCCGCCGTCGATACCAACGGCGACGGTGAGGTCGATGCGGTGTATGGCGGCGACTATCGAGGCAACCTATGGAAGTTCGATCTCAGCGCGATCAGTGCAGCGTCATGGAATGTCGGCAACGGCGGCAAACCCTTGTTCACGGCGGCCGATGGTTCGGGCAATTCGCAGCCGATCGCCAGCAGCTTGGAGATCGCGGCGGGACCACTGGGTGGCCAGATGATCTACTTCGGTACAGGCACCTATTTTCTGACGACCGACAACTCCGTACCTGCCAGTCCGCCGGTGCAGTCGTTGTATGCAGTCTGGGACAAGAACAACACTGCGGCGCCATTCGTCACCTATGATCGCAGTAATCTGGTGGCGCAGACCATAGTCAGCGAAACGGCGGGCCCTCCCTTTACCACACGCTCGACGTCAAGCAACGCGGTTTCCTTCAGCTTTGCTGCGGCCAGCAAACAGGGCTGGTACATGGATCTGGTGGTCGCAGCCGGACCGGCGAAGGGCGAGCGCTTCTTCGGCACCCCGCGCGTGCAGAACGGCGTCGTGTTCTTCACGACGTTTGAACCCAACACCGACGAATGCAATCCGGGCGGTACGCGCTGGGAGTACGGGCTTAGCGCCCTTAGTGGCGCCAACGCGCTTAGCCAGATTCGCGTCGGTACGCTGACCGGCACCCCCGTCTGTCCCTTGGGCAGTTGTGGCGCGGTTCAGATTGGCAAAGGTGCGCCGGTGCGTGAGACCTCCGTAGTGATTCCGAAGAACATCTGTCCGCCCGGCAGCGCGGGATGTCCGGCGGATCCGATTCCATGCGACCCAACCAAGCCGGGGTGTACCGTACCGGAGCCGACCGATACCAGCCTGTATTCGGCCTGCACCTTGGTGATCCGCAATGGTTCCGAAATAGCGCCGCTGGCGTTGCCGCGACCGTGCGGTCGGCAATCGTGGCGTCAGGTGCGATGATCATGATTAATCCCAGGGGCTCGAATATCATGAACCGTGCGCTGTCCCGGCAAGGCGGGTTTACCTTGATCGAGCTGATGATCGTGGTGGCGGTGATCGCCATACTTGCGGCGATCGCCTATCCCTCCTAC
Source organism: Dehalococcoidia bacterium (assembly GCA_038240805.1). GTDB lineage: Bacteria > Chloroflexota > Dehalococcoidia > CAUJGQ01 > CAUJGQ01 > JBBRGK01. Next base: position 7,884 of record JBBRGK010000083.1, read on the forward strand.
CAGGACAGCGTGCGCAAGGGTCGGCGCGGCGAAGCAAAGTCCGATCTGGTGGAACTGGCGCAGGCGATGGAGCGGTGCTTTACGCAAAACAACAGTTATCACGGCTGCGCCTCGATTGCCGATGCGACTGACACGCTGATTGCGCCGTTTGACAAGTCTCCACAAGCCGCCGCGGCCACTGCTAGGTACACGATCGTTATGACAGTGCCTGGGGGGGCGGCAGGCCGCACGGTCTTTAGCCTTGCCGCAACTCCTGTTGGCGACCAACTCAAGGATAGCTGCGGCCCCGGCCCCCTCACCCTCAATCAGACTGGCGCCAAGGGGCCGGCGACAGGCAGTACAGGGATTCCTTGCTGGTAGTTCAATTGCGTATCGTTTCCAGAACGCAAAAGCCCGCCGAAAGGCGGGCTTTTGCGTTCTGGTTCACGTCCATCGACGGACTGAAGACTGGCGCCCGAGGTTGGACTCGAACCAACGACCCCCTGATTAACAGTCAAGTGCTCTAACCGGCTGAGCTACTCGGGCGAGGGGCGTCAGTATCCGGGCGTGGCGGTGCAAGGTCAAGTTTGGCCGCGCCCTAATGTCAAGGTCGCGAACGAGCCATGGTTCGAGACGGATTGCCTCGACCTGCGGTCTCGATCAATCCTCCTCACCACGAACGGTCGAATTTCAAAACGGTCGAATTTCAAATTGAGGCATCACGAACACGCCGGATCACTGACACGATGCGCTGGGCTGCGATGTTGCGTCGGGCTTGACGATGCGGCTGCGGCCACCGACGTTGACGATGACCTGGCGCGCCAGCTTCTCGCCATCGCACAGGTTCAAGGTCAGGTTGCTGCCACCGTTGCGGCCGTCGGAGCGGAAACGCACCAGCGATCGACCCGATGTGGTCGCAACGCGCATGCCGCCCAGATCGGATGCGCCAACCACGGAGAGCACCGGTTCAGCGCCCGAGCGCCGGTTGTCGCCATTGGCGTCGGCGAACACCAGCCAGCCCTCCGACCAATCCGCACCGATCGAGCAGGCTTGTCCGTCCTGGCTAGGGCAGATCACGCTGACTTCTCGGCGCATGATCGCTTCCGAGCGTGCTCGCGACAGGTCGGTGAGCAGCCGGTTGGCGACCGTGGTGGCGCGCGAACCCGACAGCGTGCTGTGCAGGGAGGGCAGGCCCACCGCAGTGAGGATGCCGATCACCGCCAGCACGATCACGGTTTCGATCAAGGTCACGCCGCGCACTTGCGTTCGACGCGTGGCAGGTTTCAGCAGTTCCGATTGCAGCAGGCATTGCATGGAGACCTCCTTGTCGTGCCGGATGACTTCCCTTCGTCATCCAAGCTACGCCGCGCACGCAGCCGCGGCCATCGGCATTCGTGGTATCCGTGGCTAGGAAAACTCTGAGCCGGGCAATCCTCGAGTCGAAAAGGGCGCGCAGTTATACTGGTGGTTTGACGATGCC
>JBBRGK010000084.1:0-9320 GCA_038240805.1 Dehalococcoidia bacterium
AAGACCTCGATATCGTCGTCACTGCGATCATTGTCCAGCGCAGCACTGGCGGCAACCTGGCCGAGATCCTGCAGAACGTCGCTCACATGATGCGTGAGCGTATCCGCATCCGCGGTGAGATCAAGACGCTGACCACGCAGCAGCAGCTGAGCGGCTATCTGGTAGCCGCGATTCCGCTGGGGCTGTTGCTAATGTTTACGCTGATCAACCCCGATTACATGGCGCCGCTTTACAACACTACGATCGGCCGGGTCGTATTGGGCGGCGGTGGCATCCTGCAGCTGATCGGCTTCCTGATTGTCGGCAAGATCGTCAACATCGAGGTATAAGGCAGATGCTCTTTGCGGTGCTCGGAATCTGTCTCGCGGTGGCCTGTCTGGCGTATAGCCTGCTGAACCGGCCTGCGCCCGTCACCGATCGGCGGCTTGCCATGTTGCCCGGCGTGCGTTCGCAGTCGATGGCCACGGGTCGTACGGGCACTGCGGGCGACGAACAGCCATCGCGCCGATCGGTGATGGAAGCGAAGCTACGGCAGCTGCTGCCCACCCGTTCACGGGAGCGGCTGGAGCGGTTGCTCATCGCCTCTGGCATGACAGCTACACCGGAAACGGTTCTTACCATTTGGGCCGCCGTTGCGGCCGGTTTGCCCGGTCTCTACCTGTTTTCTACTGTCAACTCGGGGCAAGGCATCAGCGGGCAGGATCTGCTCGTAACGGGGCTAATCGCTGTATTCGGCATGTACGCACCCTATGCGCTGATTAGGAGCCGCGGCGGACGTCGCCGTCATAAGCTGCTGCGTGCTCTGCCGGACACGATGGACCTGATGGTTACCTGCGTCGAGGCGGGTCTCGGGATCGACGCGGCGCTCGCGCGCGTTGTCGGCAAGGCGAAGGAGCCGCTTGCCGGCGAGATTCGGCTGGTGCTGCACACAATGTCGATGGGCCGCACCCGCCGTGAGTCGTTAGAACTGCTGGCCACCCGCACGGGGCTGCCGGAACTCACCTCATTCGCGAGTGCGGTGATTCAGGCCGAGCAGATGGGCGTCAGCCTCGGCCAGGTGATGCGGGTGCAGGCCGAGGCGCTGCGCACCCAGCGCAAACAGCGCGCCGAGCAGGCTGCCTATAAAGCGCCGGTCAAGATTATCGTCGTGCTGGCACTGTTCATTTTTCCGTCGATGTTTGTGGTGATTCTCGGTCCCGCTGTGATCCAGGCGCTGAGCGGAGGCCTCAAGTGATATTTCGTTGCTTCAGGCGCCCTGATGTAAACACTGGCGCGGGCGAACGCGGCCAGGCGACGGTGCTCTTTGCCCTGATGCTGGTCGGCCTGCTCGGCGTTGCCGGGCTTGTGATCGACGGCAGTAACACCCAGGAAAACCATCGCCAGATGCAGAATGCGGCAGACGCTGCCGCGCTCGCCGGCGCGGAGGACCTACCTGCGGTTAATACGACGACGGCGAACGCCGATGCCGCGCAGTGGCTGACAAAAAACGCCTCCAGTCTCGCGGAGGCATCGATCGCGTTTAGCCAGACCAGCTCGCCAAACGACACGATCGCGGTGACAATAACCCGCACGGTGCCATTCTCGTTCTCGAAGGCATTGAAAATTTCCCCCTCGGCCATCATTGCCTCGGCGAGCGCCAAAGCGAACGGGTCACCCGCCAATCACCTCGACCTTAGCCAGGTGAATGGTAACCCTGCGAAGGGGATCGTGGGAAACGACTCCAACCTCTGCTATGGCTTCAACGTCTGTCCCTATGCGGTCTGGGCGTTCCACAATGACCCCGGCGAGACGAAACACATCGTTGGGGATATTGTTACTTTCCAGTCAACCCAGTGGAAGAGCGCAAACGTAAAGTCGGGTAGCAGCTACTGGTCCGGAAATAGCAACAACTTCAAGGGGTTTCTGCGTCCTTTGGGCACGGCACTTGATGTCGGCAATACGCTAACAGCCGGCGGCGTCGCCTGCGGTCAGCAACCGATCGCGCAGATACAGGCGGCATATAACGCACGTCAACCGATCGTGTTGCCCGTTTACGACGGCGAGTCGGGTAACGGGCATATAACACTTCACGTCGCTGGCTTCGTGATGCTAAACATCAACTTTGCGGGTAACCCGCTGCCGAACTGCCCTGCCGACATGCAGGGCAAAATCATGACCTTCATGGCATCGGCAACCGACATCCTGACCTACAACTCTGCAGACCCGACCTCGTGGGTGTACAACTGCCCCAACCCATCTACGTCCCTCGGTATCTGCAGAAACTATCCGGTGCTCACGAAGTGACCCTCGCATTCCAGGGCCGTCAAACCAGGAACCGCAACACCAATGCCCGCCCGGAGTCCGAAGCCCTGACCGAAGCACGCCTCAGACGGCTCCGGTCAGTGGTGCGCGCCGCGCCCATGGTGAACGCCGGCTCCGGCGTGATTTCAGCAATGGCAAACCTCCCGACCGCAGATGACCCCGTTCATGCGGCGCCGTGGGAAGCGAGCGGTGCGGGAATCTGGCAGGCCGTCGACAGAAGGCGACTTGCCGCAGTAGTCCTCCCGATCGTGCTGATCGGCCTGGGGTTCGGTGCCCTGGTAGTGCGCACCCACGCAACACCGCATTCCACGCCCGACGCTGTCACGGCGACGGCTGCGATCGACGCAGCCTCCGCAGCGCAACTCGTGGCCGAACAGCCGTTGCCGCAGGACCTCGCAGCGATGGCCTCTGACCCGGCAGTTGCGACAGGAGCGGCTGCGGCCGCCGTGCTGAAAGCGCTCTCGCAGCCGCCTGCAAGCGGTGCTACGACGGATACGACCGCGACAGCCGCGACGACAGCTGATGGTACGCCAGCAGACGCGACTGCAATCGAGGTCATAAGAGCCGACGCGACAACCGCGTCCGCGCCGTCGGCAAGCGACGCTGTATCAGCGGGAGGCGCCTGGACGCGGACACCGCCTCCGCCGGCAGCCCCTGCACCAGCGGTTGCCGCGACCGCGTCCGCACCCGTGACCGGCTGGGGCAGGGCCAATCCGCTGCCGGCAGCCGCGCCGATGGGAACTCCTGCTGAGGCTGCGATTGCGAAACAGGCGGCCATCGCCCCGCGGCCCGCGCCAGCCTCGCAGGCAGGGGTGACCTGGCCTGCCCGCGGGCCACTGACGAGCCTATACGGCCCGTTGCACCCGCTGGGTGTCGATATCGGCATTCCGCTCGGTACGCCGTTGCATGCTGTTGCCGCCGGCCGGGTGGCGTTCACGGGTGGCGATTCGTGCTGCAGCTATGGCTACTACATCGACATCGACCACGGCAACGGGGTGATGACCCGCTACGGTCACCTGATTCAGCCCTCGTTCATGCAGCCCGGCGAGCTGGTGCGGCCGGGCGACGTGATCGGCTATTCGGGCAGCACCGGCAACAGCACCGGCCCCCATCTGCACTTCGAGATCCGCCTCTACGGCCGGCCCGTGGACCCGTTGCTGGTCTTGCCGTAGGGCTCGGTCGTTGCTAGCCCGTCGCTTCGCTTTCAGCCGTCCTACCGGCCCTCATCACCCCGCCCGCTTCTCCCAATGCTGGGCGAAGCGGGCGATCCGGTGGTGGGCTATGGCTCCTGCCGGACAGCCTGGAGCCGTATTCAATTAACCTTCTCCGCTGCAACCAACCCCATGCAACGCGCATCCGGATCGTCCACTCTCCCAGAATTTGGAGACCAGTACCACCCGTTAGGCGTAGTGGTAGTGGATAAGAGGCGTGAGGGCGACGCCGGAGACCACACGCCGACTTCGTGTGGAGTGCTCTCTCAGGTGAGGATCTCGACCGTATCACCGTCCTGGACGAGGTGCTCGCGGCCCACCTGCTGACCGTCGAAACGGGCGGACGGTCCCCAGATACGGGCGTTGCGGCAGGTGGCGGCGAGGTCCTTATGGATGCCGCCCGCGACGTCGGCGATCGTCGCGCCCTGATCAAGCGCCAGCGGTCGCTCGTCGACGTGCCCCGCATGACGCAGGTAGACCCGCAGCAAACCTGTCAGCTCCCAGACTGCCTGTTTGAACGCCTCCAGGCTCTCGTCGTCGATGATCGAGACGCCGATCACAGGCAGATCGGGGGCAGCAGCCTTGAGCCGTTCGAGATCGCCCGGCGCGGCTTCGTCGATCTTGGTTGCTGCGAGGATCGACGGCATGTCGATGCCGGCAGCCTCGACCTCCGCCCGCACGGTCGCGAGCGCCTCCAGAGGACCATTAACGTCATGGCAGAAGACGATCGCATCCGCCTCGCGCAGCACGCCAAGCAGGGCGCGGCCGCCGCCGCGGTCTTCGGCGGCGCCGGCGATCAAACCTGGAATCTCGACCAGCTGCACCAGCACGCCGCCGATGTTGGTCAGGGCCGGCACGGGCCGCACGGTGGTGAAGGCGTAGTTGCCGATCTTGATCTGCACCTGTGAGAGCGCGTGCAGCAGCGACGACTTGCCGGCGTTCGGGGCCCCGACCAGCGCCACCTGCGCGGCCCCTTCGCGGCGCACGGTGATCGAATCGCGGTGCAGTAGCTTCGCCCTGACGCGGCTTTCCTCTACCTGCTCAAGGATCCACTTGCGAATGTCGGCGTAGGGGCCGTTCTTGTAGTCGGGCAGGTCATCGAGCGCCCGGCGCAGCACCCGGATCCGGTCCGCGCCTTCCTGGCCAACGAGGCGGCGTTTGATGATCTGCATCATCGTTCGGTGGGGCATGGGCATGGCGACACTCTCCTGAAAGCTATGCATGGTCATAGCAGGAGGGTGCGCCCACAGGAACGGCAGCCAGCGGCACGCGATGTGCCGGCGGCTCAGCCGGTGCGGTGTGCGTCCATCCCGCTGCTTACAACGACGCTGGTAAACGTAAGCAGCGGTCTAGCCGTTTTTGTTTGACGCATTCTGCAGCCAGTCGCGTTCAGGCGACGGCCCGATCAGTTCCACAGTGATATCCTCGGCGAGGTTGGAGCGTTCGCCGCTCCGAGAGTCAAGAATAGCACGGTCAGATCAGGCAGGGAAGTCGTTTCGACATAGATGGCCTTGACTTCCCTGCAATATTTTGTTACGCTTCGAATACGCTAACGTCCTTAGGACGTTAGCGTATTCGAAGCGATAGTAAAGACTCCATTGTGCAGGTGCTATCGCTATCATGACGCTAGTAAGCCAGACTTCGGCGCTCATGTCGGCGCTCAGTCAGCAGTCGCGTACAGTGCTTTCAGATTGGCGAGCAGCGCTCATCCTTCGGCGGGCATCCATCGATATCCCGCCAGAGCAGCGCCGCTGGACGAGCGCTCCGATCGATCGGTTTGCGGTTCACCAACTCCTTCGACGGCTCGTGCAAAGTGGTGCGTTGAAGGAGGTGCCAGGACTCGCTGACTTGTATCAGGTCACCGTCGCCTATGCCCCTTCGGGAGCGTTGGATACCGATGAACTTCTGATGGAAGTGAATCCGTACGCCTCTCTGAGCCATCTCTCAGCGCTCGTGTATCACTCGCTCACCTACCAATTGCCTGCAACAATCACCGCGATTGCTCCGGTCAAAGGCAGCTATGACCTGTTCCCTGCCGGCACGACTCCAGAGGACTGGCTTGGACTGCGCAAGCCCACCGGACGCACGCCGGCGCAGATTGTAGCTCGGCCCGTACACTGGCTCCGCCTGCCACCCGGCAATTTTTTCGGGGTCACGGAATATCACCCTCGTGGCTACCCGCTCCGCATCACCAACCTCGAGCGAACTCTCATCGACGGAGTGAACCGGCCTGAGCTGTCCGGTGGAATCGCGAACGTACTGGAGGCATGGGCGATGGCTCGCGATCGGATCGATGTCGACCTGCTGATTGGCTACGTCGAGCGATACCCGAAGAACATTTTGCGCCAGCGTGTTGGCTTCATTATCGAGACGCTGAAATTATCACACCCGCTGCTTGAAAAGTGGTCGGAATCGACGCAGAGGGGAGGTTCAAGCAAGCTTTCAGCACATGACCCATACGCACCAACCTTCAGCGAACGGTGGGACTTGTCGATCAACGTTCCCGTCGAAGCTCTGGAGCAAAGCGTCTCACCATGATGGATCTTCCGCGCTCATTCAACGAGCTTTCGCGCTGGGCGAATGACCGCGGGTTCCCTGTGAATGAAGCACGGGATCGTCTGGCGCAAGCTGCCGTTCTGCATAGCTTTTCAACGAGCAACCGGCTCCGCACTGGTCTCGTTTTCAAGGGAGGGAACGCCCTTGACTTTGTCTGGAGTCCGAACAGAAGCACGAGCGATCTCGACTTCTCACTCGACTACGGCCAGGACGGCTCGCACCTCGATGGTGCCTGGTTACGGGAAGCGATCAAGCATGCGCTCTTGTTACCCGGTCCATCGTTTCGCATCACGATGCAACTGCAGCGATTTCGGCAAAACCCTCCCGGTGCTGACAGGCAGTTCGTAACGTATGACATTACCGTTGGTTACGCTTTCGAAGACGAACGCCAGCTAGCTCTGGTAATGCGGGAAGGACGTTCGAGCAACAATGTCGTGCCAGTCGAAGTTAGTCTCAACGAGGTCGTCTGCGGGGCTGAATTGGTTACGATGGCAGATGGCCTTGCCCTGCGCGTTAGCACCGTCGAGGATATCGTCGCTGAAAAGCTGCGGGCACTACTGCAGCAGATCGAGCGGAATCGGTATCGACCCCAGGATGTGCTCGATATAGCGATGATTGTTCAACGCGGCGGGCGCCTTGATACGCAGCGCGTCGGTGAATTCTTGCTTCGTAAGGCCAGTGCAAGGGATGTCACTGTATCGAAGGCCGCCTTTCGTTCCCCGGAGTTGAGCGACCGGGCACGGCGAAATTACGAGTCCCTGCGGGCGACGGTCCGGACGGAATTTATCGAATTCGACAATGCTCTGGCGCTGGTTCATCGTCTCGTCGATTCGCTGCCGATTCCATGATCGCATTGCGAACTACGGGTTGGCCTTCACCTGTACGAACACTTAAAGCGTTTTGAAGCCGTCCCAGGCCAGTCGCGCTCAGGCGACGGCCCGATCAGTTCCACAGTGATATCCTCGGCGAGGTTGGAGCGTTCGCCGCTCCGAGGATTAAGATTAGCACGCAGAACATGCGAGAGTGCTCAGTTACGGGGCAGGCACGAGATGAGAGAACAGGATATCCGGCAGTACGTCGGTGACACGGCCTTTCAGCGCGGCAGGCCATACGTCTCGGACGGCTCGCTCTTCTCCACCCGTCGCGAGGGCTTCACGTTCAAGGCGCGCTGTCACGGTCGTAGCGGCGGGCCGTACCTCGTCGATGCAACGTTGGCTACGTCGACGGGCGCGGCCGTTGTCGAGCGCTCCCTGTGCTCGTGCCCGGTCGGCTACGACGGACGTTGTAAGCATGTGGCAGCGCTGTTGCTCCGCTGTCTGGAGCACCCGGACGACTTCATCCCGATCGAATCCGCCGACGCGTCACTGGGACGGCGCAGCAAGGAGGAGTTGATCACGCTGATCAAGCTCATGCTGCTTAAGGAGCCCGACCTGGAGCTTCTGCTTGAGACGCCGGTCGCGGCGTCGCCGGGCGGTGCGGCCGTTGATCCTGCTCCCTATCGCCGGCAGGTGCGTCGTGCCCTCCGTGGAGGCCGAGACGAATGGGGTGCCTCCTACGGCATCGCCGGCGAGATCCGCAGCGTCACTATGATTGCCGACGGATTCGCAGCACGGGGCGACTGGCGGAACGCCGCAACCATCTACGATGCAATCGCCGCCGAAGTGCTGGAGGAAGCAGACGAGATTCAGGACGAGGAGGGTGAGATCGGGACAACGGTTGCCGACTGTGCCACCGGCCTGGGGCGCTGTCTGGTCAAGCTGACCGGCCCTGCCGAACGGGAGCCGGTGCTGCGCAGCCTGTTTGAGATCCTGCAAGGGGATATGCTCGCCGGCGGGATGGGCATGGACGGTGATGCGCAACGGTCGCTGATCGAGGAAACTTCACCGGAAGAGCGGCAGATGGTCGCTGCCTGGGCGCTCGCTGCAATGCCGGCAAAGCGTGAGAACGAGACGTATCGTGACTGGACGAGGGGAGCGTTCGGCAGTCTGGTGATCGCACTTGAAGGCGAAATGCTCGACGACGAACGGTATCTGGCGATCGTTCGGCAGGCTGGCCTCAACGAAGCGCTGATCGAACGTCTGCTGTTGCGCGATCGGCTGCGGGAGGCGCTCGACGAAGCAGAGGCGGTGAGCGATTACGAAGTAGTGCCGATCGCCACCATGCTGGTCAAATACGACCACTCGGCGGAGGCGGAGGCGTTTGTTGAACGCCGCTCGTTGCGCGGCCTGCATCGCGCGAGCATGCGCGGCTGGCTGCGGGGACAGTATGAACAGCGGGGCAGCCTGCCGGCGGCGCTCGAAATCGCCCGCGAAGATTTTCTCGAAGCTCCTTCGCAGCCGGGCTTTTCGGTCATGCGGCGGCTCGCCGAGCTACTGGGACGCTGGGAACAGGAGCGTGCCCTGCTGGTCGCTGAAGTAGTGCGTCGGGGCAGCCACGGACTGCTGGTCGCGTTACACCTGGACGAGGGCAGCGTTGATGCGGCGGTCGAGGTCTGGCCCCGCGTCCAACGCCCGGCCTACGGCCTGCGCCTGAGGCTGGCGCAGGCATGTGAGGCGGCGCATCCAGCGATGTCGCTCGCGCTCTATGAAGAGGAGATCGAGGCGCTGGTTGCCGGACGCAACCGCAACTCCTACGCCGAAGCGGCGCAGCTGCTACTGAAGCTGCGCACCATGCTGACCACGTCCGAAGGGCAGGCCATCTGTGAGGCGTATTTCAACGACTTCATCGCACGCCACCGTGGCCTGCCCGCCCTGAAAGACGAGGCCCGAAAGGCCGGCCTGTCGGTTAGCTAAGCACCACCTGGTGGGTCACAAGTTCGCTTCCTTGAGCAGGATTTTCAGCTTCATCGTGGCGGGAGTGCCAGCATGACATCACGGGCGGTATTGCAGCTCACGATTCTCACCGTGGCTATTCTCGGCTGTACCGGGTCCAACCAACATGCAGAGAAGCGTGCCGTCCTGGGCTGGGACGGCTCAATCTGTCAAGAATCGCCCGTCGTCGGCACCACCAGTGCGGGTCTTGAGGGACCAGTCGTTGACCGTGATGGCGGTGCCGTTGTCGTCCGCATGCCGTTGTTGAAAGCTGGTCACGAGAGCAAAGTCCTCTGGCGGCCCCAAAATGGCTACCACGACCCGATGCTCAAAATTACTGCAACACGGCTCGATGCTTCGGCCTCACCAGTCGCCTGGGTGTTCCCGCATGCGACGTTCGACCGCGCTGGCACGGTAGACGCAGGCTATCCGTCGGGTATTG
>JBBRGK010000085.1:0-9150 GCA_038240805.1 Dehalococcoidia bacterium
CCGCGGTAGAGCATAAAGGTCGCGATCAGCGAGCCGAAGAACATGCACTCGGAGGAGAGGAACGACCACATGAACAACTTGTGATTTGAGTAGCCCGTAGAGGTGGGCTCCGAATGAGGCGCGATGGCCGCGTCATTTACCGCCACGGCGATCCACCTCCGGACGTGTTATTGAACCGACCCGAGAATGGCCCGACAGCGGTCATTACGACGGCTCCGTCGCCCAGCCGTAGGCGCCGAGCAGGATGACAACGACCCCCAGCACCACGAGCGCAAACAGTCCCTTGCTCTCGCTCTGGTAGATCAGGCCGTAGCCCATCAGCGGCAGACCGAGCGCGGTAAGGAATGGATAGTACGACGGCGCCGGCATGTGGATATGCTCCTCGCCGTGCTCAGACTCCACCTCGGCCTGGTCGGCCCGCAGCGGCGAGAAGCGACGAAGCAGTTTCTGGTGCCAGAGCGGATCGCGGGCCTGCACGACGGGAATGCGGGCGAAGTTGTATTCCGGCGGCGGCGAGGGGATTGTCCACTCAAGTGTGCGCCCGTCCCACGGGTCGTCGCCGGCGTCTGCCGGCTTTCGCATCGTGCGCGCGACATTGACCAGGAAGAGGAGGATGGAAAACGCGATGATGAAGGCTCCATCGCTCGATACTCCGTTCCAGAAGCCCCAACCGTTGCCGGCGGCATACGTGTAGATGCGCCGGGGCATGCCATCGAGACCCAGCAGATGGAACGGCCCAAAGGTGAGGTTGAAACCGATCAGCATCAGCCAGAAGTGCCAGAGGCCAATCTTCTCGCTGAGCAGGCGGCCGGTCATCTTGGGGAACCAGTAATAGATGCCGGAGAAGAGTCCGAAGATCGAGCCGCCGAAGAGGACATAGTGGAAGTGGGCAACGATGTAGTAGGTCTGATGCTGCTCCCAGTCGGACGGCACGACGGCGTGGGTGACGCCGCTGAGGCCACCGATGATGAACATCGCGACGAAGCCGATGCTGAAATAGAGCGGTGTTTTCAGCCGGATATCCCCGTCCCAGAGCGTAGCGATCCAGTTGAAGATCTTCACCCCGGTCGGCACGGCGATAAGCATCGTCGAGACGGCGAAGGCCGAGTTCGCCGTCGAGCCGAGGCCCGTCGTGAACATGTGGTGCGCCCACACGCCCCATGACATCACACCGATCGCCACGCCGGAGAAGACAACGACCGGATAGCCGAACAGCGGCTTCCGGGAGAACGTGGGCAAGACCTCGCTCACGATCCCCATCGCGGGCAAGATCATGATGTAGACCTCTGGATGCCCGAATAGCCAGAAGAGGTGTTGCCAGAGCACGGGGTCGCCGCCCTTGGCGACGTTGAAGAAATTGGCGGCAAACAGGCGGTCGAACATGAGCTCCAGCAGGGCTACGGTGATCACCGGCAGCGCCAGCGCCAGCAGGACATTCGTCACCAACGACATCCAGACAAACACGGGCATGCGCATCAACCGCATTCCGGGCGCTCGCATATTCAGGATCGTGACAATGAAATTGAATGAGGCGATGAGTGATGCCAGCCCCACGATCTGCAGGCCGACAAACCAGTAGTCCTGGTTATGACCTGGCGAATACGCCAGCGTCGTGAGGTTGGCATAGCCGAACCAGCCGTCGTTCGGGGCGGCATTCGTCAGCCAGCCGGTGTTGATCAGGATGGCGCCGAACAGGTAGATCCAATAGCTGAGTGCATTCAACCGTGGGAAGGCGACGTCTCTGGCGCCGATCATTAGCGGAATCATGAAGTTGAAAAACGCGGCGCCCATCGGCATAACCACGAGAAAGATCATCGTGGTCGCGTGCATGGTAAAGAGCGAATTGTAGAGGTCGGCGCTGATCAGCCGTTGGTCCGGTCTTGCCAGCTGGATACGGAGAACCAGGGCCTCTGAACCTCCCACGAGGAAGAAGAACATCGACGTAGTCAGGTACAGCATGCCGATGCGCTTGTGATCGACCGTCGTGATCCAACTCCACAGGTATGTGAGCCGGCTCGGACGCTGGCTCACTCCGGGCATTGGACGGGCTAATGTTGCCATGCTGGGGTCCTCCGCGTTGCGATCGACGGCTCGGCCTGAAAGAGTTCGGAACGAATCATCCCCCGTTTGTCCGGCTCAATCACTTCAGGCTCTCCAGGTACGTGACCAGGCTGGCGATCTCATCGTCGCTCAAATGCAGGTTAGGCATCTTGGCGTCGGGCTTGACCGACTGCGGGTCATGAATCCATTTCTGCACGTTCGCGGCTTCGTTCGTAAGGCTGCTGCCGGCAAACGTTGTCCGAGAGGCAAAGTGGGTAAGATCCGGCCCCACTTTGCCCTGCGACACGCCCTTGATCGTGTGACAACCGATGCAGGCGCCGGTTGCAAACGCTCTCGCGCCGGCCTGAGTCGAGGCCCCCGGTGCGACGGGATCCGCCTTTTGAGCTGCTACCCAGCTATCAAAGTCCCCCGGCTGGTCTGCGACGACCCGGAAGCGCATGAATGCGTGGGAAGTGCCGCAAAACTGCGTACATTGACCGGAATAGTCGCCGGGGTTGTTCGCCTCGATATACATTTCGTTGTTATGGCCTGGAACGACGTCCAACTGCCCTGCCAGCTGTGGAACATAGAAGGCGTGGATGACATCGATCGAATTGAGCACCAGGTTGATGTGCCGTTTCGTGGGGATGTGGAGCTCGTTCGCCGTTACAACCCCCAGGTCCGGGTACTGAAACTCCCACCACCACTGATGGCCGACGACGGTGACGTTGAGCGGATTGTTCGCCTTAGTCGGCGCCAGGTGGTAGACGGTTGCGACGGTTGGGATCGAAATCAGCGCGAGGAGCAGCGTTGGGGCGATCGTCCAGGCGATTTCCGCGCGAGTGTTTCCGTGTACCTGCTTCGGTATCACGTCGGTACCCTGCCGGTGCCTGAAGCGGTACATGGCAAAGACGAGAATTCCCTCGACCAGAAAAAAGACGACGACAGCGATCCAGAAAATCGGGTAGAACAACCCTTTCTCGTCCGCAGCGACGGGTCCACGGGGAGCCAGCGTGTCCTGCGGGTTGCTGCTGCCGAAGCAGGCGGTACTCATCAGGATCACGGCTAAGGAGGTGGCGGTGATCACGAGCGCCCGGAGATAGCGTTTCCGCGCTGTCATAGCCACTCCATGATATTTTCTAAGGCGCAGTGCACGAACGGTAAACCGCGCCTAGCTGCGAGGACCAGCTATGGAATCCGGCTGCGCCGTCGGGGGTATTCGACCGCGCATCTCGCCGCCGGGTTCATGGCAGCGCACCCTCACCCGCAGCCGGTGGTGCGCGACAAAGCGCACGTAAACACGCCGGCTGCCGGGGTCGGTATGGGTCAGTCTAGGAATCGGCTCCGGCTAGTGTCAAGCGCTCACGTAGTCTGTAAACGATGATGGGAGTACCCAATTATACGCCTGCAGCCGCATTGCTACCAGGTGATTATGCGCCTTGACCGGATGGGCGCGGATACGCTGTACTCATCGGGATGCGACTCATGGCGACCAACCGGAAAAAGGTGTGCGATGACAGAGGAATCCAGCCCGACGGATTGGACTGATCTGAGAGTTCAGAGCCACTGGTACAAACTCAAGGGGGAGTTCGAGGGCGCGATCCGCTCTGCGACGGCCGACCTTCGCAGTCAATATGATGTCCGGGTGAAGCTCAGTTCATCCACGATCACCACCGACGGCAATCGCCTCGTCCTGCGCGTGCCCGTGGCGGCGAACTGGCACCACGAAATCGAACAGACAATTGCTGTCCTTCTTGTCTCCTCAACGCATGAGGACGAACCGCGCATGGGCGCGATTGCTGCCGGTATCGCAGAGCTGCTCGGACGCTGGGTTCAGCGCGAAGTTCCGGTCGGCGCGTCGCCTAGCTATCTCTACCCGGAAACCGAGGTTCGTTGGCCCGATCTGCCGGAATCGCAGGGAGATACTCCTGCGGCGGTGACCGCGGCTGCAGCGCCAGCGGGCGTGGAAACGGTCGAGGCACTGCCCGTAGAATCACCCCAAACGTGAGGGACGCGCCCTAACTGCCTGCCAGCGCTTTCAAATCGTTGACTAGGTCCTGAATACTGATGTCCGGTCGAATCAGAGACCGCTCCCTGCCCTGCCGGTCGATCAGGTACATCACCGCCTCGTGATCTACGGCAACGGGCTGTGCCTCTTCACCGGGGAGTGTTGCACCCATGGGCCGAGGACGCGCGCCGACGTAGTAGGACTGCCACACCGCCGAGAGTGAGTCCTGCGTGCCGATCCCGTAACGCCAGCGGCCTCCCAGACTTGCAAGAGCGTGCTCGCTGGTAAATCGCTCGACGCTTGCCGGCGTATCACCCGCTGGATCAACACTCACCGCGACGAAGCTGACATGCGCGCGGCTGTTGCCAAGACGGGCATCTGCCTCCGCAAGCTTGCCGGCGATGGCAGGGCAGACATCGGGGCAGTTGGTGTACAGGAACGTCAGGAGCACAGCCTGACCGCGCATTTCCTTGAGCGAAAACTGAGCGCCAGACGCATCTGTGAGCGTGAAATCCGGCGCAGGGGTCTTTCCGAGATCGGTTCCGGTCAGCTTCTTTCCGCCGGTGCACGCGCTCAACAGAAGTGCCAATGTCGCGCCGCAGGCGGCTAAGGCCATCCATCGAATGGTCCTGGCGCGGACATAAACGGGTGCCGCCTCGGGCGCAATCCACCTCACGATGATCCCACCGCTGGCGGCAGCCCGCCCCCATCCGATCGATCGGCATCGCGCTCCTTCCGCTTGCGCCGCTGGATATAGTAGAACGCGGCCGGAGCGCCGATGGCCACTGTGAGTCCCCCCTCCACGATGCCGCGGCGGTAGCCGCTCAGGCTCTCGTCGCCCGTTATTGTTGTGACTGCGAGAGTTGCGTCGGCGGCACGGTCAGGCCCGCTCGGCTGGATCCCGACGTAGAAAGCGAAGTCGCCACCATCGTGGTCCAGGTCCACCTCTCCAAGCGTTTTGAAGCTCACGATATACCTGCCAGACGGCAGATTTGGTTGAATACCAACGAAAGCGTGATGGTGATCGGCCGGATCAACCGTCGCATTATCGAGATCAACACGGCGCTGGTTACGATCAATCGCGATTATTTGCGTATCGCCCGGAGCCGCACTGGTCGTTCGATGCGTATAGATATCAATGCGCGCGGGCGATGTCGCAAGCACCGCGCCGGGGCTCGGCAGTGAGTGATCGAACCGCGCTCCGGCCCAGGCCACGGCGACACTCAGCGACGCCAGGAGCGCAATGAGCACAGCCAGGAAGCGACAACATTTCATCGCGCCCATTGTAGCGGCCACTCAGGCTCCAGTCTGTCGCGTGACGGGGCACATCGCTGGCGTCCGACGCGCTCGAAATGATAGAAACGAGGGAGCAGAGGCCGCGACAACGCGCCAGGTGGGGCGTGCCGACGGTCGAAGGAGAATCACGGGATGCAGATCATTGAGGGCGTATATCAACTGATTACACCGTTTCCGCAGTTCAGTTACGCCCAGGCCAAAGAGGTCAGGCAGGATATCGGCAGCAAGCCGCGCTGGATAAAATCACTGCCCTATGTGCTTCCGTATTTAGTTCGTAGCGAGGGCGAGCTGGCGCTCGTAGACAATGGCTGGAACACGGATACCGCGTACGAGGCGCTTGTGGATGGGATGGCAGAGCACGACGCCAATCCCAAAGAGCTCAGCCAGTTGATCATTACCCACGTCCACCCGGACCACTACGGTCTCACCGGCAGGCTCTGCACGGAGTCCGGCGCCGTCGTGACGATGCATGAAAAAGAGGCTGAGGTTATCAGCAGCCGCTACCTTCAGCCGCAGCCGCTCGTGGATCAGATGCAGAACTGGATGGGACGACACGGAGTACCGCCGCTTACGGCGCCGGACATGGCGCGCGGCTCGATGGGAATGCTCGACAAGGTCTCCGTCCGGCAGCCGGACGTTCAGGTACAGGGCGGGGAGCATCTGAAAGTAGGCGACTTCGACTTCGAAGTGATCTGGACGCCTGGTCATGCGCCGGGGCACATCTGCCTGTACGAGCCTAACCGTAAGATTCTGCTCAGCGGCGACCACATCCTACCGACCATTACTCCCAACGTCTCGCGCCATGCGCAGACGCAGGGCAACCCGCTTGCCGACTACATCAAGTCGCTGGAGAAAGTCGAACACCTCGATGTCGAGATCCTGCTCCCTGCGCATGAGTACGATATTCGTGACCTCAAGGGACGCGTTGCAGAGATCCGTGCTCATCACGAGGAGCGCCTCGGAGAGATGGAGCGCTGCGTGGGCGAAGGAGCGACGGCCTGGGAGGTAGCGGGCAGGGTGGTGTGGGCAACTGGCAAGCTGGCGGATTTCGAGCCGTTTATGCAACGCGCCGCTGTCGGCGAGACGCTCGCCCACCTGGAATACCTGTACGAGCTTGGCCGTCTGAAACTGCACGAACCAGATAACGAAGAAGGTGTGATCACCTGGACGCGAAGCTAGAGCCCGGAGGCGATCGTCGGTCGTGTCTGCATGGTGATCCTGAGGGCCTCACGAGCCTCCCGCGTTAGTCCAGGCCTCGATCAAGGCGATATAGGTCTGGTTGGAGAGCGCCCCCGGCCTCAGCCTGCGGATGCGCTCCACTGAATCGTCGGAACGCTCGCCGAGCGCCCGCAGCAGCAGGCCGGTGAGCAGGCCGCTGCGATTCATCCCATATTGACATAAGATATAGATCCGCACAGGTGAAGCGTCCGCGTTCCCTCGCGCCGTTTCTGCAAGTTCGTCTATAAGTGAGGCCAGACGCGGGTAGGCGAAGGGCCGCATTTCGGCATCCATGAACACGCGAGGGATGTACCGACCGGCGTGGCGCCGAAACTCGTCCGGCAGGTCGCCCGCAAGATCGATCACGTGGGCTTCAGCGACATCGTGCAGGCTGATCGGCTCACCGAGCAGGCTATCCGTACCGCCCATCCAGATCTCGACGCGTATGTCGGCGCGATGAGGGAGGAGAATCCGAGTGGCCCGCGGCTCGATCTGAGAGGCGGTAGCGAAGTGGTTCACGGTGCGGGCTCAATGACGGCAGACATCGACCCCTTGCAGTGCTTGATGCGCGGGTCGGCGCCGTAGGTGTGAATTAACTGCTGGTGTCGGGAAACCTGCTCGTGCGCCGCTGTCTCGACAATCGCCCGGCCAGTGCTATCCACGATGCAGGCGAGCGCAAACGCTTTTTCAACGCCGTAACCGAGCACATGAGCAAGCAACTCTACCACGTACTGGTAGGTGTGGTCGCTGTCATCAAGCAGCACCAGGTGGAAAATGCGCGCCAGTTGTGGCGCGTTTTGAATGACAGTTCCAACATCAGGAGATGTGTTCGGGCTGGTGGTCGCTGGATTGGACATCGACCAGATTATATCGTGAAACCACTGCTGTTCGACAGGGGATAGCGCCTCTTGCACCCAACAACGTATGACGTCATCATCGTCGGCGGAGGCCCGGCTGGAGCTGCCTGCGCTACCCTGCTCGGTCGAAGTGACTTCCGTGTATTACTGCTTGATCGAGCAGCCTTTCCGCGTTACAAGCTCTGCACGCACGCCATTATGCCCGCAGCGCTGCCCGTGCTGGCGGAACTGGGCGTGCTGAACCGGATCGAATCGGCCGGTGCGCAACGGTGGTACGGTGTCCACCTCTGGCTCAACGGCAAACACTTTTCGGAACCGCTGCCCTACTGGAAGGCGGCGTATCCCTATGGGCTCAGCCTGCGCCGTGTTTTTCTCGACGAAATCCTCTTGGCTGCCGCTCGTGATGAGAAGCAGGTGGAGGTCCGCACGGGCGTGAACGTAACCGGCCTCATTCGCTCGGGAGGGCGAGTCTGTGGAGTACAGACGACGATGGCCGGTGAACGAGGTTGCGCCTTCGAGGCGCCGCTCGTAATCCTGGCCGGCGGCATGCGCACGCACCTGACCCGCCAGGCTGGGGCGAAGACGTATACGCTCCCGAATCGCCACACAGCATACTTCGCCTACCTTGATGGCATCCCGCACGAGTCCGAACCGAGCCTTGAGGGCTACTACGAGCACGGACGCTCCGCCTCGCTGTTGCCTGCGGACAATGGGCTCCGGGTTGGGGGAGTGATGGCACCGGCTGGAAGCTGGCCCCCGGCAGCAATCGAAGGCAGGCTGCTGGCCGAACTACGACGGTTTCCTGCCCTTCGCCCCCGTTTGGAGCACGCGAAGGTTGTAACGCGGCCTATGGCGGCGTTCGGTTTGCGGAACGTCTGGCGCGGACAACCCTCGCCAGGCGTGCTTCTGCTCGGCGATGCAAGGGTGCAGACCGACCCATTGTTCGGCCAGGGCATTTCCTGGGCGCTGCGCGCGGCCGAAGACGCGGCGGCATTCATCGCGGAGGGATTTGCTCGTCAAGACATCGATGGCGCAGTGAAGGCGCACATGCGCCGGCAGTCACTCGTCTATGGTCATCGGTTTACCGGCATGAGCCTGATTTCAATGATCCCGCCGGCATCGATGTTGGAGCGTCTGTTCATTGGCAATGCTACCGTGAACCCGGCCAGTACGGCGCTCTTCCTGCGTCTGATCCTTGGCTACGCCACCGTTAGCCGGCGCCACGCGACGCCCAGGACCGTGGCGACCTGGGTACGTGAGGCGATGCGGGGTCGAGGCTGGCGAACCGGCACCGTCTGATTACCGGGCGACGGCGGGCAGACAAAGGCAGAGGCGAATCAGCCTCCGCTCCTGCGCCGGAATTGCTCAAGCACCGGGAAAGCGATCGGAGATCAGGTCGAAGCGGTCCTCAGCTGATTGATGTGATCCTTTGCGTGGGAGTCCATGATCGTCAGCATCTCCTCCACACTTTTGGACCCGGAGCTGCCCAGCTCGAACGTCTTCGCGAGATCGCCATCACTCACGTGACGGAGCACGTTGTCGCAGGTGGCGCCAACTCTGCTAGCAGTCGCCGCAGCCGCCGCCGGGGTTGCGGCATCGATGGCTGGCCGCTCCAGAGCAGGGGCGCCGCACGCCTGCGAGATAGCATTGGTGAAGTACCAGTCCGAGCCAATGAGGTGTTCCACCACCTTTTTCGGCGCCCAGGAATCTTCGCCCTCGCCGGATGCAGGC
>JBBRGK010000086.1:0-9112 GCA_038240805.1 Dehalococcoidia bacterium
GCGCTAACTCCAACAATGCAAACGACATCGTGCTCGGAACAGATGGCTTTGGCGTTCTTAGCAATACTGGCACCGGGAATGGCAACGCCGCAGGTACCGGCCCAACCGGCGCGCTTGACGTAACCAGGCCGCTCAACGTGATTGAGTGCGGCGCCGTTTTTCAGGATTCTACGACGCAAACCGCCACTTCGAGCCTCGCCTCGATCGATGCGAACCCGAACACGATCGACGGTGGCACGATCACCTACAACCTGAGCGGCTTCAATAGCGTCGTTCAGATCCTCGAGTCAAACTCCTCAAGCTACGCTGTTAACTGCGGCAGCTCGACCCCGCCGACCGGCACGACGGTCCCCGGCGCCGTCGCGGTCAGCTTCACACCTGCCTCGGGCGTGACGACGACGACGATCACAACAAGCGGAGCCCCTGGCGTAACGGGCTTCTTCCTCACCGTTAACGGCGTCGTAATCGGACCATTCGTTAATCCATCGACCGCAGCTGCGGTTGCAGCCGCAGTGAACGCCACCAGCGCGATTCCTGGTGGCGTGACAGCTACTGGTGGACCGACCGGCACCGGTGGTGCTCCGGTCGTTTTGACCACGCTCCCTGGCGCGGCGTTCCCGGTGGTCACCGGGACCGGTATCGCGGGCGGTACGGTTGTTGTGGCCACCGTGGCCAGCATACCCGCCAGAGTAACGCTCACTCTTGCGGGCATCGCTTTCGGGTCCGTAACTCTGACTGCCGGTGGCGCCTCGATAACGGTGCCGATCGGCACATCTGCCGCTGCGGTCGCAGCGCTTTTGAGCGGCCTCGGCACGATACCGGGCGGTGTGACGGGCAGCGGCGCTCCCATCGGCGGCGGGATTACGATTTTCACGGAGACGGCCGCAGCGGGCGCTGGCGTGCCGATTACGGCTGTCGGCCCGGCGACGCTCTCCGGGACCGGGGCCGGCGGCCTCGAGTCCTGCCAGGGCGGCATTCCGAACCCGGCTGGCGGCGTTAGCCCGACGGTGGGCAACATCGTGCACGTGGGCCTCCGCTCCGGCGTCACCTTCGGTGCCATCGGTACATCTAGCCCGTTACTGTTCATAACCGCGACCTATAACCGCTATCCGGGCCTGGGTGCGGCGACATTCACCGGCACCGGCTCGGGCGTGGGTTCCATAGTTGCGCAGGGGCCGGTTTCGCTGACGACCGTCGGTTTGCCGATCAACTTCAACCTTCCCAACTACGCGATGATCCTTCAGCCATTGCCGACAACTATCCCGGCGGTAATAGGAAGCGGGGTCGGTTCAGTTATCACCGCCACCCTTATTCACTATGTACCAGGCCCGGTCTGCACAACACTCCCATCCGATCCGGTCCTTATTATTCAGGTTTGTTCAAACCTTCCAGCAACTATCCCGGTCGACACGGGTTTGGGCGCTGAGCCTGGTACCGTGACCTTTGTGACCTCAAGCGGTTACTTCGGCATCCCGGCAACGCTGAGCAGCTCGGCCGCGCGGGCGGTGAGCGTCCACTGCGGCCCGACCCCGGGCACGGCTCCGACTATCCTGCAACCGAGAGCCGGCCTGCCGTTTACTACCACGTTCAGCCTGGGGAGTTGCATCTCTGTAACGGCGACCCTGTATGGTGGCGGCGTGCTAGGTACTGCATTCATCGCGGCCGGCTTCGTCGGTGACTTCACGGGCGGGCAGGCGTACGCTTCAACCACCGTATCCCTGATCCCCGCACCGGCAAGTACCCCGTTGAGCCGTGGCTGCAACCAGGTCATTACCCAGGGAAATGTCGCCGTTGGTTCAACGCCCGCTGCGGTAGCTGCCCTGGTGCAAGGTCCGACAGTGCTCAGCCTCTACCGCTACAACAACGCGCTCAAGCGGTTCGAGGCTGGATTCTTTAACACCGAGGGCGCCCCGGTGGACTTCAGTGTCACAGGACCCAACCAGAGTCTGTTCATCTGCGTAGACGGGAACGGCACGTTCCCGACCGGCCTTTTCTAACCTGCTAGAGGATCGTTTGAACGTTCGATCCACAGAAAGGCGAGCCGCACGGCTCGCCCTTCTGCTCATACGCAAGCCCGCAGGCGCAGGAACGGCTGTCGGTACGGATCGCTCAGAGTGGCGGCGAGAGCCAGCGCCGGTAGGTGACGGCGTGCCGGTAGCCGATGCGCTCGTAAGTGCTGCGGCCCATCTCAGACGCGGTCAGGTAACTTGCCAGGCAGCCTTCGGCGCGGCCATCGAGTGCAGCGCGTGCAGTGATCGCCTCACCGATGCCGCGACGGCGGTACTCGGGGATCGTGCTGACGTTAAAGACCCCGGCGACACGATGGCTGGTAATCCGCATCGCCGTCGCCACCGGCCTGCCGTCCATGAAGCCGGTGTAATAGGTCGCGTCCGGCACCTCGAACAGGGCGGTTCCAGTAAGGATCTCGGATAAGGCCCACGGCCCGCCGCCAAAGCCTTCCGTCATCGTGTCGATGTGCTCTACCATCGCCTCCCGGTCCCGCACGACCTCGATTGCAAGGCCGGGAACCTGCGGCCGCTCCCCGACAAGCGGCGCCAGCAACATGCCGGGCTCCTCGTCAAAAGGCTCCATCCCGGCCGCACTGGCGGCAGCGGCGATCGCATCGGCCGCTGCTCCGCTTGTGCTCAGCATGAACCGCATCCCGGCACGTCCGAAGAACTCGCGGGCTCGCGTAAGCGTCGCCGCGGGGTCTGCTGGAGGCCGTCTGAGCCTGGCAAAGTTCAGCATTGGCAACAGTGGCCCCGTCACGACCAGCATCAGTTCACTGTCCTCGATGATCTGACCGTGAGGGCTGACGCGGGCCATGGCGCGAAATAGCTCCGCGTGGTTGGCCTCGGCGCGCTCCTGCAAGGAGGGCTCCGCAACCAGATTTTTGTTCATCTACAACCTCCCGGCGATGCTGCACACAGTCTACGCAGGCCGCAATATGGGTAACATGGACATCCACTTCGTCTGCGTTGGAAATTCCTACCGCAGC
The DNA here is from genome assembly GCA_038240805.1 of Dehalococcoidia bacterium. Lineage (GTDB taxonomy): Bacteria > Chloroflexota > Dehalococcoidia > CAUJGQ01 > CAUJGQ01 > JBBRGK01. The sequence goes on from JBBRGK010000086.1 coordinate 2,999, forward strand.
CGCCTGGCAGAGGCGTTGCTGAACATTCACGGTGCACCGGCTCTGCGGGCAACCTCCAGCGGCACCCACGCCAGCGAAAACGAGAACGGGCCGGTTAGCTGGTATGCCGCCCGGCTGCTGAAGAACCACGCCTTGATTCCCTTCATGTCCCCGTCGTGGAAGCAGACAACGCCTGACCTCCTCACTGCTGCTGACCTGATCGTATTCATGGCTGACAGCTGTCGTCGCTGGTGCGAAGAGCGACTCGACTTCAGTTTCAGTTCTGCAGCCTGCCAGGTCTGGACCGTGCCCGATCTCGATGAGTTCGAGTTCGCGTCACCATCCGGTACGCCGGCAGGCGAGCTTGAGCGAATCGCCGCCACCGAGTCTACCTTCGCTCTGATCGAGCGGCTCGTCGTTGACCTGGTCGCGCGGCTGGAGTGACGGGGCGGAATGACAGCTCAGTAAATCCCGGAGTAAGTTCTCATCGGGATATACCCTGTCGGACCAACGCTGCCTGTGCTAGACTGCGCTGCGCGGCGAGGCCGGTCCGGCTTTCTGAGCGCCGGAGCCCATCAGGCAAGCCGCGCTGCAAGGGAGGTCTACCGCCGTGCCCGCAATCGTATTCCTTGTGCTCGCGTTCATCGCTGCCGCCATCTATGTCGCTGTCCACCGGCGGCGTGGACACGCCTCCGCCGTGTCCTTCACAGAGGCACTGTTGCTGTTCTTGCTCGTGATCACGGTCGGCGTCGGCAGCATCTTTGCCGCGCTGTACCAGCTGTTCGACAGCAAGTTCATCGCCGACTCGATCGGCTGGGCCGATAGCCCGTTCCTGCGTGAGGTCGCCTTCGCCAACCTCGGCGTCGGCATCGCCGGTGTTCTCTGCTGGTGGCTGCGCGGTCAGTTCTGGGCGGCTGTGGTCGCGATCTCATCGGTGTTCTTACTTGGGGCAGCCTTCGGCCACATCGCCGAAATCGTGAATCACAACAACCATCACAGTGACAACTCGGGGCCAATTCTCTACGCCGATATCATCACCCCGATCCTGCTGCTCGTCCTGCTGGCAGCACGCTATGCCGCCCGCCGCCACGCGATGACGGACTCTGACCGAGCGGCTGGTGAGTCGCGGGTTCGGGTCTAGCTTCTCCTCCGCTCCAAAGTGCCAAGTGCGGCGTGACGAGCGGCCGCTGCTGGCGAGGGCTCACCAGATCGTGGCGCCACCGTCCACGTTCAGCACCTGGCCGGTGATGAAGCTGGCAGCTGCCGAGGCGAGGAATACCACGACGCCTTTCAACTCGCCTTCGCGTCCAAGCCGGTTCAGGGGCGAGAGCGCCGTCATCCGGTCCTCAACCGTTTTCACCAGGTAGTCGGTCATGCGGGTCGGGAAGTAGCCGGGCGCCACCGCATTGACGTTGATGTTATGCCGCGCCCACTTCACCGCCAGGTCGCGGGTCAGGGCATCGACACCTCCCTTGCTGGCGTTATAGGACACCGTGTCCTGCAGCTCGGGCGCGATGCCAAGCTGACCGGTGATCGAGCTGACGTTCACGATCCGGCCGCCGCCGCGTGCGATCATCTGCGGCGCCACCGCCTGCGCCATCAGCCAGACGCCGGTCAGGTTGATTCGCACCACCATCTCCCACTTGTCCAGCGGGTACTCCAGTGACGGTTCCCCCCAGGAGAGGCCGGCGTTATTGATCAGGATGTCGACGCCGCCGAACCGCTCGACGGTGGCAGCGACCGTGCGGCTCACATCGGCCTGGTCGCTGACGTCGGCCTCGATCGCGAGCACCTCCGCACCGGCGGCCTGCAACTTCTCCGCTGCCGGGTCCAGCCACTGGCGCCTGCGGCCCGTGATCGCAACCGACGCTCCAGCTTCTGCCAGCCCCTCAGCGATCTCTAAGCCCAGTCCGCGTGAGCCTCCGGTGACGATCGCCGCCTTGCCGCTCAGGTCGAACAGCTCGCTCACTTTCATGATCCGCTCCTATTCTGGCGTGCTTCCCACTCGGGGCGCAGGATACCCATCTGCACCCGGTCGTAGCGGCTGCCGTCGCGGTAGCCCGCCTCACGCAGTGCGCCTTCGTGGATAAAGCCGGACTTTTCGTAGGCACGAATGGCGCGGCTATTGGTGCTGTGCACGTCGAGGCCGACCCGATGCAGGTTCAGCTCGCAGAAGGCGTAGTGCAGGATCAGCGCCAGTGCGTCGGAGCCATAGCCTTTGCCCCGGTACTCAGGCTCACCGATGCCGATCGCCAGTGTGCCGGCGCCGTTGTTCCATTCGATGGCATGGATCACGACGAAGCCGATGAAGCGGTCGTCGGCGAGCGTGCGCAGGGAGAAGTAGGCGGCGTTGCTGCCGGAGCCGTGCTGGCGCTGAAACGTCTCCACCGGTTCTGGCCGTGCCCAGTCGGTGTCCATTAATCGCCGGTACTCGCTGTCTTCGCTCCAGCGGGAGAGCGCTTCGGCTTCGTCGGGGCGCGTCGCCGAAAGCCGCACCAGCCGGCCACGATACAGGTCGGTCGAGGCAGGGACTTTGTGTTGCATGCTTGCTTCCTCTTGCCGGCACACCTTTTCGGCGCGGCGAGTATACGCTGTGAGCCGAATTCTACTGTCGCACATGCAAGGCGCTGCGTGGCGGCGTCTGTAAGCAGTAGAATGTGCTCATTGCCCTGTACTCATCTGCGGGAGATGGGTTAACCTGTTAGGCACTTCACTTACACCATCATTGCAGGCGCTCGATCATAGGGCCCATTGATACCGCTGCGCCTGCTCAGGCGCCCGAGGTGTACAGGTATGCGACAGATGAGAACCGCGTCGAAAACCCGGCTGGGCACGGTGGTGCTCACGATTTCAGGAGCTGTTTCCGCGCTGCTGCTGGTGCTCGCGCTGCTACCGGGAAGCGTGGGAGCGCAGACCGGCGGCCTGACTCCGGTACCGACCAAAGCTGTCACGACAGCGCCCACGCTCCCCCCGACAACCGCGCCCACCGTGGCACCGACTGCGGCCCCGACAACCGCGCCAACCACTGCGCCCACCGTGGCACCGACTGCGGCCCCCACCACTGCGCCAACCACTGCACCCACGGCGATGCCGATTGGTGTCGGGCCCACCGCCGTGGTGACGCCGCTGCCAACAATCGTTGTGCCCACGAGTACCACGCCCACCGCGACGCCGACGACCGTGCCTACCCCAGGTGCGCCAACTGCGTCCCCGGCCGCGGTACCAACCAGCGTCTTCACGCCTGGGGCCACCCCGGTGGCAGTTACGGTGCCGCCTGCCTCGGCGACCATTTCGCCGCCGGCCACAGCAACAGCCTCGCCTGTCGCATCGGCCCCTCCAACAGCCTCCCCGACGGCTGGCGGCACCCCGGTAACCGGGGGTGGCACAACGATCGCAGCAGGAACGACCGGTTCGGTAGATGCCGGTGGAACGTTGATCTCAGTGAGCGTGCCAGCAGGAGCGGGGGCGGTGACCGTATCGGCGGCCACGGCCAACGGCGTGGTCAGCGGAACCGTGGCCGGTACGCCGGGTACGGTCGTCACAATCATGGGTCCGAACGGTGTGTCGATCACGGTAACTATCGGTCCCGACGGGACAGCGCCGTTTACGCTCGGTGTAGGTGCTGGCGGGCCTGCCGCGCCGATTCCTGGGGGCAGGCCCGCTGCGCCGACGCCAGCAGTGTCGCCCCCCGCAGTAGCTGTCACGGCGACTCAGCCGTCCGTGACGCCGGCAGTCACCCCGGTGCGTGCGGCGTTACCGGCCGCCGGCACCGGCGGCGGTTCTGGCTCCGTGGGGCAATTGCTTTCGCTGGTGCTCGCGGGGGTGCTGTGCGCGGGGGCAGGAGCATACGCGTATCGCCGCTCCGGCGTTGATTATCAACCTCGACCTTAATTTTCTTCAACAATACCTTGACATTCTTAAGCATGTAGCCGAAACTGATTTATGTCAGGGAGGCCAGGCATGCATCCAGTTCCTACCCAGTGTCCAGTCTGCGGCGATGAGTTACGGGTCACGCGGCTGCACTGCGATGGCTGCGGCACCGCACTCGAAGGTGTCTTCACTCTCGGCCGTTGGCTGCGGCTCCACAGGGACCAGCTTGCCTTCGCCGAGGTGTTCATCAAACGGCGCGGCAAGATCAAGGATGTCGAGGACGAGCTCGGGATCTCCTATCCAACCGTCGTTGGGCGCCTGAACGAGCTGATCGCGGCGATGGGTTACGACGTGCAGCCCGAAGTGATTGACGAGCGCCCCGCCGCTGACCGCGCCGTCCGCCGTCAGCAGATCCTGGACGAACTTGCCTCCGGCGACCTGACCGCCACAGCAGCGGCGCAGCGCCTGCGTGACCTGTAACGGCGGGCGCCCGGCTGCCTGCCAGCGCGGCAGCCGGAACCACAGGCAACAGACCCCACAAGAAGAACGGTATCAAGCAGTTTTCAGCAGAAGTATCCAGAGGAGGATCCAGATGTCAGACAGGGACACAATCGCAGAAGAGGTCGGCGAGTTTCTTGAACGGCTGGGGCGACGCATCAGCCACGCCGAACGCGACGCAAACCGCGAGCAGCGCCATGAGCAGCGACACGGCGAGCGGATGGAGCGGCACGGTGAGCGGATGGCCGAACGCGGTGAGCACATGGCGGAACGCGCAGAGCGCATGGCGGAGCGGTTCGCCGGGCGTTTCGGCATCAACTTTGGCGCTGGTAATAACGATGCCGATGACGATAGCACCGTCGATGCCGGCACGGACGGCCCCACGGTCGAACGTGACCTCGTCTTCGGTGAACAGCCGGAACTGAGGCTGACCGCCGGTCCGATGAGCGTGCGCATCCGCCCGGTCGAAGCGGGCGGCAAGCCACGACTTGAGCTCCGCGGACGCGAGGCGCACGAGGCTGAGATAGAGATCGGCAAATGGGACGACGCGGTCGCGGTCGAAGTGCGGCCATCGCGCGGTTTTCGCGGCTTCCGCAACTTCTCGCGCCTAACGTTATTCCTCTTCCTGCCGGAAGGTGTGCGTGTGCGCGGCCGGGTTGATGCCGGTGCGATCACCGTGGAGGGCTTGACCGGGACGGACCTCGATCTGCGCACAGATGCTGGCAAGCTGCGGCTGGATCAGTGCCAGGGCCGAATGCGGCTCGTTTCCAGCGCCGGCAAGGTCGTGCTGGATCGCTGCAGCGGCGCCCTCGAAGCCCGCACCGATGCCGGCAAGATCGTGCTCGACAGCTTCACCGGCTCTGTGCAGGTCCGCGCCGAGGCGGGCGCGATCGTCTGCCGCAACCTGCGCCTCAGCGAAGGCGCCCATCAGCTGGAGACGAAGCTCGGCAGCGTCGATGTGACGCTGGCTCCCGATGTACCGGTGAAGATAGAGACGCACGCGTCGCTCGGTTCAGTCAACAACAAGATCGGCGCCGGCCAGCCGGATGCGGCCGCTTCGCTCAACCTCCGCACCGAGCTGGGATCGCTCCGTATCCGCTACGAAGAAGCGACACCGACGCCTTTGCGGTCCGTGCCCGTCATGGACGAACGCGAAACCTCCGCACCAGGAGGCTATAAGCCCATTGATCTGCAGCGGCCTCCCTTCTCTGATGAACCGGATGCAGCAGCCCCGGCAGCAAAAGCTGCGTCCGCGACCGATGATGCGGGAACGAACGCCGAGCCCCAGCCTCAGGCACCGAACCCGCAGAGCGAGACGATCCGAATTCTCGGTATGGTCGAGCGGCACGAGATCAGTGCCGGCGAAGCGGCAAGCCTGCTGGCGGCGTTGCGGCACTAAGTCCCTATCCCTGCTCTGCGCCCGCTCCTGCTCTTTAAATAGAGCCGGAGCGAGGCCCCGGAAGGAGTCATGTCCATGCATCCTGCACTCGTGAAAGTGCTCCGCGCTGGCGGCATGCAGTATCTGCTGCTGCGTGAGCGGTTGACCACCGGTGCTTCGTTCAACCCGATCTCGGCCAAAGATCGGCTGAATCCCTACCCGTCCTACCGGCGGTTGCGCGAGAAGGACCCCATTCACAAAAGCCTGCTGCTTGGCGGCGGCTTCATCCTGACCCGCTATGCCGATGTCTCGCTGGTGATGAAGGACGCCCGGTTCTCCGCCAACCGTGAGAACGCGGAGGGCTGGGGTGCAAACCTGGTTGAACAGGG
>JBBRGK010000087.1:0-9064 GCA_038240805.1 Dehalococcoidia bacterium
ATGAGATGGTCAAAGCGGTGCTGGCGCAGTATGGCCGTATCGACGTACTGGTCAACAACGCCGCTGTGCAGCCTCCGGGGCGGATCGCGACGATCCAGCCACGGCACTGGGACCTGGAGTTCAGGATCAATCTCAACGGCCCGTTCCATGCCACTCGCGCCGTGCTGGAAACGATGCGAGCCCAGAAAAGCGGCAACATCATCAACATCAGCTCTGGTGCGGCCAATCACCCCGACACGGCCGGACACTACGGCGTGACCAAAGTCGCGATCGAGGCGATGACCCGAGCCTTTGCCTCGGAGCTAAAAGACGCCGGCATCGCCGTGAACGCGCTCAAGCCGCGTGGCGGCATCGCCACTCCCGGTTTTCTGTTCGCTCGCGGCGGCGTCAACCCGGGGAACACGCCGGGACCAGAGGATTTCAATGAAGCGTCGGTGATCATGGCCAGCGCCATACCGGCCACCCTGACCGGCGAAGCGCTGTTCGACTGGGAAGTGCTGGAGCGCTTCGGCAAAGGCGCCAGCCTGGCCGGCTAACGTCCGGCGCCGTCCGGGATGAATCGGCCGCATCACCTGCTACCGCTTGCCGCCGCCGAACAGTTCCTGCATATCGTGGCCCACTTCGAGCAGCAGGCCGCGGCCGGTGGCGATGATAGTGATCAGCGAGCCGACGATCAGGACGGCATCCACGCTGAAGCGTCCCTGGGCGCCCCAATAGACATCTTTAAAGATCAGCCAGAGCGCGAACTCATCAAGAACAAGCGCGGCGCCGATGCCAAAGAGGATCGCAAGCGTCCGCTGCACCCCCTCGCGTTCGGGATTGAATGCGACCGCGATGTAGCCCACGGCCAGCAGGATCAGGATGCCGATCGCGAAGTGATGGAAGTGGGCGCCGCCGCTGCCGGCGACATCGCGGAAGATAAAAGTGAACCAGTGGTTCTTGATGCTGTGCGTGATAAAGCGCACGACCCCGATCGCTATCAGATAGCTCACCGCGATCAGAAAGCGCGGCTCACGCTTTTTCTCGATCACGTGCTCGCGGTATAGTTCCGCCAGTCGCCGGGGCGTGCCAGGCCGTGAGTGCGTGGGCGCCGTACCGGTGCTGTTCGCCAATGCCATATCGCGACTCCCACCGTCGAATGCGCAGCCCTGCCGTCAGGTGGATTTCAGCATATTCAGATCGCCACCGCTTCGCCTACGCCATTCGTTGGGAGCCATACACCTGCAGAGCAGCGAAAGAGCAGACGGTTTCCCCGGAGCGAAATGGCTAGCCACCGGCCAGCTTCACCGTGAAGCCCATGCCGCGCAGCACTTCGGCGATCCGCTCGCGGTGGTCGCCCTGCACCTCGATCACGCCGTCCTTCACCGTGCCGCCCGACCCGCAGAGCCGCTTCAGCTTGCCAGCTATCTCGGTGATCTGCGCCTCTTCCGGCGGCAGCCCGGCGACGACCGTCACCGTTTTGCCGCCGCGCTGCTTGCGGTCTCGCGAGATGCGTACTACGCCGTCGGCGGCGCTGCCGTGCTTCTGCTGCCGGTTCTTGCAGACACAGCCGGCAAGCGGCCGCTGACAGTCGGAGCAGTGTGGCGCCCGGCGATCGACGACGTTGTGTCCGTCGGTGGAATACATCGGAACGCTGCCGCGAGAAGGACGCCGGTTCTGCTGCATGCGCTATCTCCCTGCCACGATCAGGTTGCCGGCCGGCCGGCTCTGTACCTCTGCACATTGAAAAGCATAGCTGCCGTCCGGTGCAGTGCGAACAGGCGGCGGTGCCATCAGCATGGCGGCTGCCCAAACCGGGACGGTAAGCTGTAGCACAGAGGTGTTCCATGCAGCATTCAGGTCATCAGCAGGATCCGCAGAGCAGCGCCGGCGATGCGGCATACGAGCAGGAGCGGGCGCCGTTCTTTACCTCGCCCGTGCAGCCGCCCGAGCCACGGCCGGGAACGACGGGGCCGGCATTCTTCCGTGCTCTCTCCCACGGCGGCGGGCCGCTGCGTAACCTGGCCGGCGTCTATCTCGGCTGGGAAGAGATGGCCGCCGCTCCGAAACAGGCGATCTGGCTCACGATCGCGGGCGCGTACATCCCCTTCGGCCTCGGCGGCACGATGCGTGCCCTGATCGACAACCACCTGGTTGACTTCATCGTCACAACTCCGGCGCAGATCACCCACGATCTCACCGAAGTGCGCGGCCTGCACCATTATCACGGTACGCCGCACGTGGACGACAACCAGTTGCAGCGGCTCGACATCAACCGCTACTGGAACACCTACGGCGATGAGAACGAATTGAACTCGAACGAGGAGGTGATCGCGGCCTTTGCCGCCACGCTCTCCGACGAACGCGCCTACACGCCGAGCGAGTACTTTTTCCGCCTGGGCACCTGGTTGCCCGCGAGCGGACATGCACAGAGCGATGGCATGATCACGGCCGCCGCGCGGGCCGGCATACCCATCTTCTGTCCCAGCCCCGCCGACGGCGACATCACCACTGACCTCTCGCACTACCGGAAGCAGACCGGCCGCAGGCTGATGCTGGATCCGGTGAAGGAGCCGCTGGACATGGTGGCCGTCAACGCGGCGGTGGAGGACGCGGGCGGGCGCGCCGGACTGGTCACGCTCGGCGGCGGCGCGCCGCGCAACTACGGTCAGCAGTCGATGGCCTGTGCCTACATGCTCGACCGCCGCGACCTGAAGAAGCACAACTACGGTCTCCGGATCTCGCTCGACCCGGTCGAGACGGGCGGCCTCTCTGGCTCAACGATCTCGGAGGGAAAGACCTGGAAGAAGTACAGTGCCGATGCGACGGTGGCCGAGTATTACGGCGACTTCATGGCGCCGCTGGTGCAGATGACCCAGGCGCTGCTTGAGGCCCGCGCAGGGGCACCCGTCCGCGAAGGGGTGCGCGTCCGCTACGGTGAGGACGGGCGGCTGTTCATCTCTGCTTTTGGCGCCGCCGAAATCGACGCCCAGGCCGTATACGGCTACGCCTGAATGCAGTCATCGTTTAGCGCTGATCGAGCCCGAGGGCAGCGCCAGGGTCGGAGTCATAGCCCGCGATCAGCCGGCGTTCCAGCCGTTTCGCGATCGAGACCGGCAACTCGACAGGCGTCGTGTTCGGTGGCGACGTGGTCACCACTGCACCGGTCTCGCCGACAACGCCTGAGGCGATCAGCGCATCTATCTCACTGCTGTCGAGCCTTAGTATTTGTTGGAGAACGGAGCGCGAGTCCTGCCCGACTGCAGGCGCCTCTCGCAGTGGTGGTCGCGCGTGACCGGCGTACGCGAACGGCAGACCCTGGTGCGGATGGGCACGGTATCCGTTGACCGGCTGCTCGTGTTCGATCGCGGTGAACGCGCCTCGCGCCTGGAGGTGCGGACTTAGAAGCAGATCTTTCGCGTGCATGACCTGCGAAGCGGCGATACCCGCCTCCTGAAGGCGCTGCGCCGCCTCGTCGCTTGTACGGGCAGCTGCCCAGGCTGCAAGTGCATCGTGCAGAACTGCGGCAGCTGGGGACTGCTCCTTCATGCCCAACACGGTGGCGAGTGCAGCGGCCTGTTGCGGCTGCACGGTGACGGCGACCCAGGCTTCCGTGCCGGCCGATGCGAAAACACCCTGCACGAGCGCGTCAGGATCACTGTTGCCACGGCGCGGCTCGGCCTGGCCTGTCAGCGACGAGCGCAGGATCGACGGCCCAAGGTGGAACGCGTTGGCCTCGTACATCGCCAGGTCGATGTAACTGCCTGCACCTGTGCGTTTGCGTCGTTGCAGTGCCCCAACGATCGCAAGCGCCGCGTAAAAGCCGCTGATGTTGTCGCCGTAGACGATCGTACCGGGACGGATCGGGGCCGCGCCATCGTAGCCCATCGAAAGCGCCTGTCCCGAAGCGCTCTCGATCCCCGGTCCGTACGTCGGTCGTTCGGACCACGGCCCCGTCTGGCCGTAGCCGTTCAGCGACAGCATGATCAGGTCCGGCCGGTCCTCGCGCAGCCGTTCGTAAGTAAGGCCGAACTGACGTTTCACCCGCGGCGTGAAGTTCTCGCAGACAACATCGACCCGTGCGGCGAGCGCCCGGACAAGCGCCTGGCCTGCCTCCTGTCGCAGATCGACAGCCAGGCCGGTCTTGTTGTGCGCCAGGTCGTTGACGAGGTGACGCGCCCGGCGGACCCCGCGGGTGTGCGCTTCGAGCCGGATGATGACGGCGCCGAGGTCGGCAAGCAACCGCGTCGCCATCGGCAGAGCAACGGCCTGCTCCCAGGCAAGCACGATGACGCCCGCCAGCGGCAGAAAAGGGCCGCCTGGTGCAGTTCCGGCCGCGTTCACCGGGCCGCAGCGCGAGGGCGCAGCTTATAGATCGAAACGTGCTGGATCTCCGCAAGTGTCTCGCCCGCTGCATCCAGGATGTTGACATCGAGCCTGACGTATTTATTGCCGTTGCGCTCGAACAGGTCACCGATCGAACCCGCGACAGTGACAGTATCACCGCGCTTCGGCAGGCGCACGATGTTCATCGTGCTGGAGACGTGAACTCCCGTCTCGTAATGAAAGTTCGCATGGACGATCCGCATCGGCTGCACCAGCAGCATCGACGGCGGCACGATCAGGGAATCTCCCTGCCTGTAGTCGTCGGCGGTTTCACCGGAGCGGAGCAGGAACTCATCGATGTCTTTAGCGGTGTAGGTCACGTTGTGGGGACGCATAGCCGTTCCCGGCGCTGCGTTGGTTTCATTCAACTCCGGCAGGTCTGCGCCTTCATGTTCCGCCGTCATCTCGTCTCTCCCGGCTCTGCGTTCGTTACGCCCGGCCGCTCACCGTTCACCAGGTATGGTCCGCGGGGCGCCCGTGCGGTGCCCGTGGCGATTTTGGTCCGGGGCATATCCATCTTCTCGAAAAAGCCGCGCTCGTTCAGGACGGGGCAGTCGAGCAGATCGAGCGAGGTTTGCGCGAGGCCGAAGGTCAGGCGGTGTTCGGCCGCGGCCTCCGTCCACTCCTGCGCGGTTCGCTCCCTGAGCTTCGGCTGCAGCAGCCGCTGGTGCTCCTGCCAGTTGTCCATCCGTCCCTCCGCAGTCGCAAAGCGCGCTTCGGCGAACTCTGGGATGCCGAGAAAGGTGCTGTAACGCTGGTAGTCTGCGTTGGCGGCGGCGCCCGGACCTGCGTAGACGAAGGTATCCTTCGCCTGCTCGATGCGGGCCATCGCAGCGACCGTTCCATCGCGCGCGGGGATCGTGCCGCTGTATGCGTACTCGCTTAGTGCCGGGTTGATCAGCGCCAGCACGGCCTCCTGCTTTGACAGATCGACCGTCACGCCCTCCCTGCTGTCGCCGGCGAGCAGTGCCGCCGCAGCCGCCAGCGCCGCCAGCAGCCCGGCCGTGAGCTGCGCCTGGTACGGCGCCAATTGCACCGGCGGTCGATCCCATGTGCCGGTGAGGAAGAGCATGCCGCCGGCGGCGAGGTTCACCAACTCGCTGCCCGCGTTCCCGGCTAGCGGTCCGGTCTGGCCGAACTCGCTGATGCGGACCAGCACCAGACCGGGCGTTGCCTCACGGAGCGCGGCCTCGGTCAGGCCGAGTGCTTCCAGTCCGCCCGGGCCACGATCCTCGACCAGGCAGTCCATTTCGGTGAGGTGTTGCCGTATCCATTCCAGGCCATCGACGGTAGCAGGATCGCGGTCGATCAGCCGCTTGCCACTGTTCGCCCACGCCATCGCCGTATCGGTATCGCTGTCCTCAGGCGCAACGCGAACGGCCTCGTTGCCGATCTGCTGCAACATGCGGGCACAGAACGCTCCCGCTACGCCAACGCTCAGGTCGAGAATCACCGGCTACCGTCCGGGCTCGCCACGCAAGAGGCGCTGGCAAATGCGGTCACACTTCCTTCGGGGTTCAGGACCCGCAACTCGACCGTTACGCGCCCGCCGTTGTCGCGCGACGGCTCCTCGACGATGGTGCCCTCCACAGTCACCTCGACGCCAGCGTAGGTCGGCGTACGCAGGCGGCCATTCAAGCGCCCGCTGCTCAACCAGGCAGCGCCAAAACTCTCGTTCATCGCCCGCATCATGTAGCCGAGCACCGTCACACCCGGAACGAAGCCACCCGCGTAGCCCATCTCCCGAGCCTTCTCGTCGTCGTGGATGCTGCCTGTGGCGCCGCTGGCGCTGTTGGAGGTGAGAATGCGCAGCACTGGCAGGATGGCTCCAGCACGAATCTCCACAGGCATAAACAACCTCCGCTGCGGACACGTGTCCGATGCACCAGTATGGTCCGGCAGCCCGTTTGTGTGCTACGCCATTTCGCCCGGCGCCGGGCAACTGCCGAATGACGTTGGTGCCAGTTCCAGCACTCGTTGTAGTTCTTTTCGCGGTAAGGTCTTAGTGTGGTTGACAGTACACGGACCGGGACCGCGAACATTCCGCCGCAGAGCCCGAAGGTGCCCGACGCGCCAGGTTGATGCAAAACCGCTCAGTTCAGCGATTCGGGTTCGTACTCAGTCTGGTGCTCGCAGCGGTCTCGCTGCTCACCTTTCTGCTGGGCGGATATAACGTTGGCCTTCTCGGTTCGGCCGTTCTCTTCCTGCTGTTTGCCTGGTCAATCTATCGACGGCTGAATCCATAACCGGCTCAGGATACCCACATCCAAAGGCGGATCCCGCAGACGCACACGCATTCCACACCAATAGCCGGGCCGACCAATGTGCGCCTGTCTGGGTCGCGGCGGGTACTGGCAGTCCTGCTGGTGCTGCCGGCTTTCGCACTGGTTTTGATGGCGGTTTCACGCCCCGCTCTCGGTATCTACGGGCAATCGCTCCGACGCTTTTGTCCTTGTGGGTTGGCCGTGGCATGGTAAAATAGTTCGGCATGGAACAATCGCGCGATATCTTTACCCCGGACCAGGCTGCAGCTTTTCTGCAGGTCAGCCGCGAGACGGTCTACCGCTACCTCCGCGATGGCCGCCTATTCGGCTCGCGCCTCGGTCGCGTCTATCGCATCCCGCGCCAGAGTGTAGAGCGGCTTTTGTGGTCCACCCGCACGCGTGCCGACATCGTGCTGCGCGACTACACTGATGCCGACCTGGATGCTTTTCTGGAAGCCGACCGGCTGACGCCTCAGCAAGAGGCGATTGCGCGGCGGGCCGAAGTCCGTGTGCTGCCTGCTCGGTAGCGACATGGCCGTTGACCACGCCACACCGCTCTTTTTCGATGCCACCTGCCTCTACGCCGCGACGCACTCGCCGACTGGTGGCTCGGCTCGCTTGATTCGGCTCTGCCGTTTAGGCTGGTTCGCAGGTTGGGCATCACAGCTGGTGATGGTGGAAGCGGAGCGAGCCGTGCGCCGCAAAGGAATGGCTGCCACGCTCGTAGAGTATGAGCGGCTCCTCCGGTTTGCGCCATTGCAGTACGCCCCGGTACCCGTTAGCCCGGCGACGCGCTACCCCGGCATCAACCCAAAGGACGCCCACGTCTACGCGGCAGCCCGCGCGTGTAATGCCCGCTACCTCATCACATTGGACAAGCGCCTTGCCGACGAAATTAACGTGCTGGCCGGCGACCCTACCGCTATATCCCCCGGCGACTTCCTCCAGCAAGTCCTGCCGACGCACCTCGACTACGCGATGGAATCGACCGCCGGCCAGCGGCCTGAAGGCGACGATGCCGAAACGTGACCGCGGCAGAGCCTTCGACTATAGTCAGCCCGTCTTGTTCGCCTGAATCCGGGCCTTCAGTCGGAAGAACGAGCCGCCGTAGCCCAACCCTACCGCGCCAGGCCGTTGTACTCCCGGTTCGGCAGCTGGCCCGTCGCCGCAGCGAGGCGATTGGTGAAGTTGAACATCGCTGCCACCTCGGCGATGTCCCAGATGTCTTCCTCTGAGAAACCATGCTGCTTCAACGCTGCGATGTCGTTCGGCGAGCAGTCTTCCATGCGGGTTGTGATCTTGATCGCGTAGTCGAGCATCGCCCGCTCACGTGGCGCGAGCCCCGCCCGACGGTAGTCGAGCGTGATCCGGTCCGCAAGCACGGGGTCGCCGGTGAGCTGGCGCAGCGTCGCGCCGTGGGCCACCAGGCAGTAGAGGCAGCGGTTCTGCATCGAGACGGTCACCGAGATCATCTCTCGGTCCGTCTTCGAAAGGCCGGAGGGGCCGGTCATCAGGTCGTTGTAGTGCGCGAACCACTTGAGGAAGCGCGACGGTCGCCAGGCAAAAGCGCGGAAGACGTTTGGGCAGAAGCCGAGCCGGCTTTCGGCTTTCTCCAGCAGCGCCCGCACCTCGGGGTCCATCTGCCCGAAGTCGAGCACCGGGAACCAGGATGCTTTCGGTTCATCGTGCGGAGGCGGTTCCGGCACGAACGGTCTGCGCGCCGGAGTAGTGGCGTCGCTGCTGCCGGCCGTGCCCCCGTTCGTTCGCTCGATTTTGCTGGTGGCAGCGCTGCCTGCCTGTCGTGGCGATCCGGCTTTCTGAACCATTGTGCCTACCCCCTTGTGCTCGTTACCTCACTCTAGCAGCACCGGAAGCGGCGCCACCGGCTCGTCGCTGAAGGCGTAGGCCCGCAGCAGTTCCTGCGCGGCGCGCTCCGCGTCGGCGTGGTTCGCCGCGTGGATGTCGAGCAGCGGCGCACCCGCTTCGACCAGATCGCCAACTTTGTGACGCAGCACGCAGCCGACCTCATATCGGATCGAATCGCCTTTTGCCGCCCTGCCCGCACCGAGATTTTCCGCTGCCAGGCCGACGGTAAGCGCATCGATGCGCCGTATGTAGCCGCCCGCGGGGCTGTTCAGCGGCCTTACAACCGCAGCCGACGGCAACGATTCGGGCTGCAACACCTGTTGCGGGTCGCCGTCCTGGGCAGCGACGACGTCCGCGAGTTTGCGCAGGGCTGCACCGCTCCTGATTGCGTCATCGACCAGGGTAGCTGCTTCATCAGTGGTCTGCGCCCTGCCGCCAACCAGCAACAACTCGATCGACTCGCGCCGCGATAGCTCCCACAGGTCGGCCGGGCCTTCGCCTCGCAATGTGGCGATCGCCTCCGAAAGCTCAAGCGCATTGCCGACGGCGTTGCCGAGCGGCTGCTCCAT
>JBBRGK010000088.1:0-8967 GCA_038240805.1 Dehalococcoidia bacterium
GATCGGCCGCAAGCAAGGGCTGCGGCCGGGCGATCTTGTGGGCGCCATCGCCAACGAGGCGAAAGTTGCCGGCACCTCCGTTGGTTCGATCGATATCTACGACATGTTCACTTTCGTCGAAGTCGAACAGGCGTTGGGACCGAGGATTCTTGAGGCGCTGAACCAGTCCACGATTCGCAACGTGAAAATCCGGGCGACCATCGCGCGTCCAAAGTGACGCCGCGAACCGCTCGACGCAGATGGCGACTGGTCCAGATTCGTAGCTGGTGGTGCGGGCCATCGGGGTGGGGCAAAACATGCTGAAGGCTCTGGCCGCGATGGCGACAGCCGCAGCGCTCCTTGCCGCCGGATTTGTCGTCCTACCTAAGGTTCTGCTCAAGGCGCCGGGTGCTTCCGTGCAGTCCGACAACCGCAGCGTGCCGCTCGGTCAAAGCCGCGCCCTGCCATCTATCACGCCGGTCGCCGTTAGCGGCGGGTTCAAGCCTGCTGCTCTACGTATCGAGGATTTTCAGTTGGTTCAAGCCAACGCCGGCTTCGCCCCGCTGACGCCGGCATCGCTGCCGAACGGCTATCAGGAACGGGAACGCTACTTCCGCACGGGCAACCGGCCGGCGGTGATCTTTACCTACCTTAAGCCCGAGCTGCTGTACATCATCGTGGTCGAGCGGAAGCTGGATCCTTCTGCTCCTGTATCTCAGCGCCCCGACAATATCGGCGGCCAGCGCCCGCCCGGATCCCCGTTTTCATCAAACGGACAGGCGCCACGCGTGGACATCGGCGGCGCGTCCGGCTTTTACGCGCAGGGGCTTTCTCGCGCCGCCCTGAACGCACTGGCGGACGTGCTCACAGGACGGCAGCTTCAGAGCAGCCAGCTTCACTCAGTGCTGTTTACCCGCGGTGACATTGAGATCACTGTCGTCGCGGACCTGAATGACGTGCCTCGGGACCAGCTCATCGAGATCGCGCGAGGGCTGCATTAGTGGCTGCAGGCACACTCTGCAGTGCCCTTGGCCTGGTCGCACACGACTGTGTGGCTATCGTCGGCGGCGGGGGCAAGACGACTGCGATGTACCTTCTCGCGGCTGAGGTGGTGGCAGCAGGCGGCACGGTCGTCGTGGGCGGGACGACGCGGTTCACCTCAGCCGAAGCGGGCGCAACGCCACACTTCGTCGTGTTGGACGAGGACGACGATGCAGTGTCCATCGTGCGGGAGGCGTTGCGGCATCACGCTTCAATCACCTGCACATCGGGACGTGGTGATCGAGGGCGTTGGCTGCCGATCTCGATGCTGCAGGCAGCAGCCATTATCGAGGCTCGACCGGCAGACCTGATCGTGTTTGAGTGCGATGGCAGCCGCAACAGGCCGTTCAAAGCGCCGGGAGACGACGAGCCGGCCATTCCAGTCGGGGCGACCGTTGTCTTGACAATGGCCGGCCTCGATGTCGTTGGCCGAGCCCTCGATGACGATTGCGTACATCGAGCCGAGCGCGTGGCCTCGTTGAGCGGACTCGAACCGAGTGCGGCGATCACAGCTGAATGCGTAGCCCGGGTGCTGCTCGACCAGGCAGGAGGGCGCAAAGGGCTCCCGACCGGTGCTCGGTGGATCCCTGTGCTCAACAAGGCCGAACCAGAGCGTCTTGCGGCAGGGCGTGAGATCGCACGCCTTTTGCGGGAGGGCGGCGCTGAGTGCGTGCTGATGACGACCCTGGCTGCAATCGTGCCGGTCGTCGAGATAGTCGCCCGTTAACTGCGAAACTCAATACGCCGGCTGAAAAGCGAGATTGAAAAGTTGATCAGCCAGTACATACCGGCCACGACGAGCAGGTTCTGGATAGGATTGAAGCTGATGTTGTTGAGAATCTCGCCGCGGCGGAGCAGTTCCTGAACGCTGATCACCGACGCGAACGAGGTGTCTTTGTTGACCGTGATTACCTGACCTACGAGCGCTGGTGTCATGCGCCGCAGTGCGATCGGCAGCGCGACATAACGCATGGTTTGGACGTAGTTGAGCCCGAGCGATCGCGACGCTTCGAACAGCCCTTTCCGGACGGACGTGATCCCCGCTCGCATGAACTCCGCCATGACGGCACAGTTGTACAGAGTCAGCCCGACGATGGCTGCGTTCATCGCTGAGAGCGAGACGTGCAGACGCGGGGCCGCCAGGAATGTAAACAAAACCAGCAGCAATGCGGGTAACGACCGCAGGGCCTCGATGTAAATGGCGGCGGGCCCCGACAACCAGCGGTACGGCGATGTGCGCATCAGCGCAAGCACGAGCCCGATGACAAGGCTGAGTACGACTGCAAAGAGCGCGATTTCGGCGGTGATCTTGAGGCCGAGCAGCAGATAACGCCACGTCACCCAGTGTGTGTAGGGTTCCCAGCGCACGCGCGGTCCGAGCCAACCAAGCAGATGGTCCGACAGCCACTGCAGCATCGTCCTACCCCTGGGTCCGCATGGCGTGTGCTTCGAGCTTGCGGGTGGCGTAGGCGAGCGGCAGGGTGAGTAACAGGTAGAGAACGATAGCTGCGCCGAGGAACTCGAAGGTTCGGGCCGTCGCATCGGCGAGCTTGTCGGTGGTCAGCGTGATATCGGCAACCCCGATCGGTTCGACCAGAGCGGAATTCTTCACCATCGCGATCGTCAGGTTGCCGAGTGGCGGCAGCACTACCGTGAACGCCTGCGGTAACACCACATAACGCAAGGCTCTGGCGTTCGACATGCCGAGCGAGCGAGCGGCTTCGGTTTGACCGCGATCGATGGCCATTATCCCGGCTCGAATCGCCTCCGCCGTAAACGCCGTGGTGTAGATTCCCAGGCCAATGAAGCCTGCTTTGAAACCGGACATGACGACTCCGGCTTTTGGCATGCCAAAAAAGAGGAAAATGATGATCACGAGCAGGGGAATGTTGCGAAAGAACTCGACATAGGCCGTCGCCAGGTAACGCAACAGGCGCACTGAGGACGTGCGCATCAGCGCCAGAATGGTGCCGCCGATAATGCTGATCGCAAAAGCGAGGAACGAGACCCGCACCGTAACCCAGAAGGCGCGGACAAGCGCCCCCTCGTGACCATGCACCGTGACGATGAAAGAATGGACCGCTCCAGCGGCGCCGCTGAAGAAGAACACCAATCCCACCATCGCCTGAATGGCCAGCTCGTGCATCGCTTCCCCGCCCCGTACCGGGGCTTCACAGGAATGGTGTTCACGTTACGGCGTAACGCGAGGGGACCGTTTCCGGCCCCCTCGCGCCTCGTTCAAGAATCGACTGAAGTCAGCCTACGGTGTAGCTACGCGCTTGAGCGCGTCATCGGCCGACACGGAGCTGTACTTGCCGAGGAATTTTTCGTAGTACGACTTCCAGCGACCGTCTTTCTCCATTGCCGACAGCTGGTCGTTGATAAACTGAAGGAATTCAGGATGGCCCTGCTTGATACCGATGCCGTACGGCTCCTTCGAGAAGACGCCACCCACCAGTTTCGTGCTCGGATCCTTGATGTTGATGCCGATCAGCTGGATGTCGTCGGTGCTGATCGCATCGACGCGCTTGTCCTGCAAAGCCTGAGCGCATTCGCTGACGGTGCCGAGCGTAAGCAGGTCTGCCTGCGGCGCCGCCGTGCGTACGTTTTGCTCGCTCGTGCTGCCCTGCTGTGAGCAGACCTTTTTGCCATTCATGTCTGAAGGCTGCTTGATATCGTTGTAATCCTTGCGGACCAGAATCGACTGCCCCGCGACGTAGTAGGGGTTGGAGAAGTCCACGATCTTTTTGCGGTCGTCGTTGATCGTATAGGTCGCGATCACCATGTCGACCTTGTCTTCGGTTATGAACGGCTCGCGGTTCTTGGTGATTGCCTCGACGAAGTCGATCTTGTTCTCGTCACCGAAGATCGCTTTCGCATACTGTTTGGCGATCTCAATGTCGAAGCCTTCAGGCTTCCCTGTGGCCGGGTTCAGTGCGCCCATCGGCGGAACGTCAAACTTGACGCCGACCGTGAGCTTACCCTTTTTCTGAATCGCTGCCATCACCGAGTTGTCGGCGAATTTGCCCGGGCCTGTGGCCGCAGCTGCCGGACTTCCTGCCGCGGCGCGCGTCGCTGAGCCGGAACTGGTGGCCGGGGTGCCGGTCGCTCTGGTGGCAGAAGCCACCGTGGCGGCGACAGTTGCCGGCTTACTGTTGCTGTTGCCGGAATTGCTGGGGTTGTTGTTGTTCGAACTACATGCCATCACGGTCACTGCAGCCAGAACCAGCCCTGTTAGGGGCGCCAGTTTGCCGATCCTCAATGGTTGCTCCTTGCGGGATAGTCCTCGCGGGCTGTGCCTGCATTTGAGGCGGCTCCGCGGCTACATTGTGGTCGTACACAGATCCTCAGTGAGCCAGAATGCGGCTGAGAAAACGTTGTGTGCGTTCCTGCTCGGGTGCGGTAAAGATCTGTTCCGGTGCTCCCTCCTCTACGATAATGCCGTCGGCCAGAAAGATGACGCGGTCGGCGGCGCCGCGGGCGAATCCCATCTCGTGACTGACCACGAGCATCGTCATGCCGTCGTCCGCGAGATCTCGCATTACGTCCAGCACCTCCTTGATCATTTCCGGGTCCAGGGCAGAGGTTGGCTCATCAAAGAGCATCACCTTCGGGTCCATCGCCAGTCCCCGAGCGATTGCGACCCGTTGTTGCTGACCGCCGCTCAGCTGTGCAGGGAAGGCCGCCGACTTCTCCTCGATCCCAACGCGGCGTAGCAGGGTCAGCCCCAGCTCGCGCGCCTCGTCCTTGGGCGTATTACGGACGCGCATTGGCGCCAGCATCACGTTTTCAAGCACAGTCATGTGCGGGAAGAGGTTGAACTGCTGGAAGACCATGCCGACCCGGCTGCGGATCTTGTTGATATCTGTCTTGCGGTCGTGAACCGGCGTGCCATCGACGAACACCTGCCCGCCATCTATTGTCTCCAGCCTGTTCACCATGCGGAGCAGAGTGCTTTTGCCGCCACCGCTTGGCCCAATGATGACGATAACCTCGCGCGGCTTAACGGTCGTGGAAACGCCCTTCAGAACTTCCAGCGAACCGAAGCGCTTATACACGTCCCGGATCTCAACCGCAGGAACGCCGTTCGTAACCGGGGTCGAACTGGTCATTCGATGGAATCTCTCGTCTGAAATAGGTACTGTACCCGACCGCGATCTGTCAGGCGGACTGGCCGCCGTCCTGCACGATCGTCTGCCCGCTGATATAGCTGGCGGCGTCGGAGGCAAGGAACACGACCGTTCCGGCGGTTTCGTCCGCCTCTGCGACCCTTCCCAGCGGAGTGGTGCGCATGGCGGGTCCGAGAATCTCCGGGTTGTCCCACAGCGCCCGCGAGAATTCTGTTTTGATGATGCCAGGGGCGATCGCGTTCACACGGATGTTGAATCGGCCCAGTTCGGCGGCCAACACCCGGGTCAGCATGATCAGTGCCGCCTTGCTGACCGAGTAGCTGCCCAGACCACGAGACGAGCGGGTGCCACCCGAGGAGGAGACGTTGATGATGGCGCCGCCCTGGCCCTGCTCCTTCATCTGCTTCGCGACCAGCTTGCACAGCAGCCAGGGCGCCTTGACGTTGGTGTTCATCACCGTGTCCCAGGCTCTCTCCTCAAGATCCAGGATGTCGCCGAAAACCGGATTGGTGCCCGCGTTGTTCACCAGAATATCGATTCGCCCGAACCGTCCCACCGTTTTCTGAACGATTGCCTCAAGGCCGGCGGTGTCGCGCACGTTTCCTTCGACACCGAGCGCCTGCCCGCCAGACGATTCGATCTCCTGTACCACGCTCTCGATGTCGGGAGCCTTTCGCGCGGTCACGACGACCGATGCACCATGCTCGGCGAGCGCGAGCGCGATCGAACGGCCAATCCCCCGGCTGCCGCCGGTGACGATAGCCACCTTGCCGTTCAGTTCAAAATTAGCCACTTTTGCCATCGAGCGACGCCTCCGTGCCAGCGTGGGCGCGCCGAAAGTCGCGCCGTGGCGAATGATACCACCACCGCACGCGCGTATGGACGCAAACTGCGGGCGATTGTACCGTGAAGCACAGAGCGGTGGGACGGCATCTTCTGCGGGTGTTTCGTGTTGTTCATGCTTGATGTCGTCTGCCAGCGAACTGCGGAGGTTCTCTCAATGGTCGCGGTGCTTGAGATTACACCGGAAGAGCGTCCGGTCCTGTCGTACGCGATGGCGCGGCTGATTCCGATGCTGCGCCGCGATACGCCGGAGGATCAGGAGGTTGGAGACCACCTCGCGTTCGCGTTGAAGGGCCTCGACGAGGCTCCCGAGGGGCCCGGTGAAATTGAGTTCGTGGTACAGGATCTGTACGCGCTCGGTATTCACATGTATGCCACGAGCGCCGATCTCGAGGAGTACTGGCTCGATCGGCTGCAGATTTCGCGCGGGCGTCCTGCGGTCGAGGTTCCCGATCCCGACGTTACCCACGCCGTGCAGCGATACTTTTCAGAGATTGACGTGAATCCGGAGCAGTGGAGCTACAGGAGCGCGGAGCCCGCGTTCATCAGCCTGGGGTTCAAGATCGATGCGCTTGTTACCGCCGAGGCGCCGCGCGGGCGCGGGCTCTACAACAAGGCGCGAGGAGCGATCACGCGCCCGGCGATCGAAAGGCAGGAGGGCAACGCGGCCATTCGCGGCCCTGGAGCCGCCGTGGCAGGCGCGGTACCCTCATCAGTCATGATCGCGGCTCCAGCGTCGCTCGGGCGCGGCGAAACTGCGGAAGAAACCGTGCCGGCACCGCGACCTGTTGGCACTGCATTGGCGCCCGCCAGTGTGGCACACGCAGGGCTATCGGTTATCAGCCGGGCAACTCACCCGACGCAATATCTGTGGGGCGTGCGTACCTCAACCGGGGTGATGACCGATGAGCTTGAGCCAAACCGGCCGGTGAAGGTCAACCTCGGTGGAGCGGCGCTGATGCTCGTCAACGTCGACGGTAAAGTCTGCGCCGTCGACCGGACCTGCACCCATCGTGCCTGGGACCTGGCGGGTGGCGCAGTACAGGACTCCGTCATTACCTGCGGCCTTCACGGCGCACAGTATAACGTCTGCTCCGGAGAAGTAGTTCGGGAACCATTCGACCCCGAGTTCAAGCGCGAGCACTCGCTGCTCGGCGGACTGATGTCCGCATTTGACCCGACAAAGACCTGCACGGCGCTTGAGACCTATCCGACGAGCGTTGACGAAAGCGGAGAAATATTCGTCCATATCTAACAATTGCGGACGGAGAGCTCGGTTCGTGACGGCAGGCCGGGTCGCTATGAGCGACGCTCCGGCGGCGCCCAGCGGTTGAGTCCGGCTTCAGTGTTCTGCTCCCGTGCCTCGTGTGAAGCAGCCGTTTCGATCGGGGACCGCTCTTCTTGTGGCTGACCGGCTTCTTCTACAACCTCCCGCGCCGGGGGCGCCCAGGATCTTTCAGCGGGTGTCGGACCGGCCACGTCGCGGCTGAGTGCCTCCGGCACAGCGCTCTGGCTGATGATTGTGGACGGGGCGTCGATCACGGACACAATCGGACTCTCGTCGGTCGCGAGTTCCGTTAGGGGCGCCGCCCCAACAGTGACAACTCTCTGGCCTGCGCGGTCGGCGACGTAAGACAGCAGATCGCGCCGAGAACCGGTTTGCAGCCGTCCGTCCGCCAGCTCTTCAACCCGGCTCGCCAGGTCCATCACCGTGCGATCGTGCGTGCTGGTGATGATCGTGATGCCTTCGGTACGCGCCACGTCGCGCATGAGCTTGAAGATCGAAACGGCGGTTGTCGAGTCGAGCTCTCCAGTCGGCTCGTCTGCAAGGATAAGGGCTGGTCTGTTAGCGATTGCACGCGCGATCGCGACCCGCTGCTGCTCGCCGCCGGACAGCTCATACGGGCGATGATTCATGCGTCTGCCCAGCCCCATCATCTCCAGGACCTCGCGCGCACGGCTGCCACGCTGGCGCCGCCCTGCTCCGGCAATCCGAAGCGCAAGCTCGACGTTCTCCAGCGCGGAGAGCAGCGGCAGCAGGCCGAATGACTGGAAAATGAAGCCGATCTGGCGGCGGCGAAGCTCAGTCAGCTGCCGGTCGGTGAAGGCGGTGAGATCGGTGCCGTCGATGCGGAGGTGGCCGCTCGTCGGCCGATCGAGGCCAGCGATGATGTTGAGGAGCGTCGTCTTGCCCGATCCAGAACGGCCGATGAGGGCCAGAAACTCCTGAGGCGCAACCGCGAGCGTCACGTCCCGCAGCGCCCAGACCTCCTCGCCTCCAAGCGTGAAGCGCCGGCTGACTTTGTCTATCTCGATGCTGACGGCCGTCATGGCCGGCGCTCGGAATCATGTGCAGGCTCGGCGCGAACCTCGACCCGGTCTCCCACGAACTCCACAAGAGCGCGTTCGGTGATGTCCAGCCGTTCGAGCATTTCGCGCGGGATCTGCAGCCGCCCGGCGCTGTCTACGACTGCGTAGTCGTCATGAACGACATCCGTTCTGCCGCCGTGCAGCTCAATCCGACGGAACGTTTCGGTGCTGGTGCGTCCATCGCGAATCGTGACGACGCGATTGACCCGGCCGGCGATCGCGGGGTCGTGGGTGACGATAATCACGGTGACACCGGTGCGCTCATTGAGTTGGGCCAGCGTTGCGAAAACTGCATCGGCGCCGATCGAGTCGAGCTCGCCGGTTGGCTCGTCCGCAAGCAGCAGCGGCGGCTGATTGGCGAGAGCGACGGCGATCGAGACGCGCTGCTGTTCACCACCGGAGAGCTGTTCCGGCTTGTGGGTGAGCCGGTGCGGAAGGCCGACGGCTTCCAGTAGCTCCGTGGACCGCACCCGCGCTTTCGCGCGCGACACCCCGTCCAGCATCATCGGCACCTCGACGTTTTCACGGGCCGTCAGGTACGGAATCAAGTTTCTGCCAGTCTGCTGCCAGTCGAAGCCGACCCGTTTGCGCCGGTACTCAACCA
>JBBRGK010000089.1:0-8956 GCA_038240805.1 Dehalococcoidia bacterium
GAGGCGTCCTTGCTCGGTATCGCGATCGCGTTCACGGCAGGACAGCATCCCGGCGGGCTGCGACTGTTGGGTTGGCGCCCGCGCCCGCTGTCGCAATGGATCGGCTGGTCCGCTCTGGCCGTCGTGCTGGCATGGGCGACGCTGCTCGTCTACGTCGGGATCCTGAAGGTGGCAAAGCTCGATAGCTGGCTTCCCAAAAGCAACGTGCCGCAAGGATTGTTCGACCATAAGGCAACAGTTGTACTGGCGGTATTCCTCACTGTCATCGCGGCACCCGTCGTGGAAGAGTCGTTCTTTCGTGGATTTCTTTTCAGTGGCTTGCGGCGCAGCATGGGATTCTCTATGGCTGCAACGGCCAGCGGCGTGCTTTTTGCCGTGGCGCACTTTTCGCCAACGCTAATCGTGCCGTTCACGGTCATCGGGGTCATTTTTGCCTTCACCTATTGGCGCACGGGCACACTGCTCGCCAGCGTCACTGCGCACATGACGTTCAACCTTGTCAGCGTTCTCGGGGCGCTGGCGGTAATTGGGAGGCATTGATGAGCCGCATTCCAGCGGCGTTCGAACGGATGAAGTCGGAAGGCCGCACCGGCCTGTTGACGTTTATTACCGTGGGCTACCCCGACGTCGAGGCGACGATCGAACTCTCCGAAGCGCTCATTGAGGGCGGCGCGGACATCATCGAGCTTGGCGTCCCCTTCAGCGACCCGCTCGCCGAGGGGCCGACGATTCAGCGCTCCTCATTTCATGCCTTGCAGCAGGGCGTAACGCCGTGGACCTGCATTGACGTTGCCCGGCGGTTGCGCGAGCGTGGCATGGAGGCGCCGCTGATCCTGATGGGGTACTACAACCCCTGGCTGGCGATCGGGCTGGAGAAGTTCATTTCGCGTGCTTCTGCCGCCGGCGTCGACGGCCTGATCGTGGTCGATCTCCCGCCGGAGGAAGCCGGCGAGCTGCTCGCGCTATGCCGTTCGCACGGCATGGATCTCATTTTCCTCGTAGCTCCGACCAGCACCGAGGCGCGCCTTGAGGCGGTCGGAAAGCTGGCCAGCGGGTTCGTGTACTGCGTCAGCGTAACCGGAATTACGGGCGCACGGGGCGAGCTTTCGCCCGAGCTGCCGACTTTCATCGAGCGAATTCGCCGGCACACTACGCTGCCGATCGCGGTTGGGTTCGGTGTTTCGCAGGCGTCGCACGTTGCGCGGATAGGTGAGTTATGCGAAGCTGCCGTCATTGGCAGTGCAATAATCGATCAGATCGATAGCGCTGCCCCTGCCGAGCGCTCGGAGAAGGTTCGCGGATATGTTGAGGTCGTCACCGGCCGCCGGAGGAGCCAGGCAATCGGTCGCAATGGCGCTTAGCGCTGTCTGCGACCGTGCCTATGCACATCCCTCCGCGGCCGGCGATTTTGAATCTGCCTGATCCTCGGCGTTCAACGCACGCCGTCGTATGGAGGGTGGGTTCATGACCGTATGTCGCGGCATCAAGGGTGCGACGACCGTCGAGCGCAACGGCCGCGAGGAGATCCTCGCGGCGACCGCAGAGTTACTGCAGCTCATGGTCGAACACAACGCCATCGATTCCGATGACATTGCGAGCGCCCTCTTCACGACGACGGCCGATCTGAACGCGGAGTTCCCCGCTGTTGCCGCCCGACATCTGGGCTGGACAGAGGTTCCACTCTGTTGCGCCCACGAACTGGACGTGCCTGGCAGTCTGAGGATGTGTCTCAGGATCCTTCTGCACGTCAATACCGACAAGTCGGCTCGCGAGATTAACCATGTCTACATCCGTGGCGCGAGGGTATTGCGCCCGGATCTTGTAGCGCGGAGTCAGTGACTGCCCGCGCGTTGTTGGCGCTAAAAACTAGCATCGAAGAATCGCCGGCAGATCGGTCATCGGGGTCTGCTGGCTGTGGAGGACGAGGATGATTGTCGTAATGAAGCACGAAGCCACGCAGGCAGACGTCGACCACGTCGTCGCCCGAATAGAAGAGCTGAATCTGGGGAGCCATCTCATCATCGGTGCTGAGCGCACAGTGATCGGCATCGTAGGCAAGACGTACCCCGAACTGCAGCCGATGTTCGAGACGCTCAACAATGTTGACGAAGTGGTGCCGATCAGTAAGCCCTACAAGCTGTCGTCGCGAGAGTTCAACCCGCCCGATACGGTGATTGACGTTCGCGGCGTCAAAATTGGCGATGGTTCGACCGTCGTGATGGCCGGGCCGTGTTCTGTGGAGAGCGAAGAGCAGCTGATGGCCACCGCAAAAGCGGTCAAGGCTGCCGGGGCGCATATCCTGCGCGGCGGAGCATTCAAGCCGCGTACTTCGCCGTATCAGTTCCGCGGCCTCGGGGAAGAGGGGCTGAAGCTATTAAAGGCCGCTTCAGAGTTGACCGGCATGCCGGTGATCACCGAAGTCATGTCCGTCCAGGACCTCGAGCTCGTCTCTCGGTACGCCGACATCCTGCAAATTGGCGCTCGCAACATGCAAAACTACAACCTGCTTGAGGAGTGCGGCCGCTCGAACAAGCCGGTGATGCTCAAACGCGGCCTCTCGGGCGAGATCCAGGAGTGGTTGCTCTGCGCCGAATACATCATTGCGCAGGGTAACAAGCAGGTAATGCTGTGTGAACGCGGCATCCGTACTTTTGAAACTGCGACGCGCAATACGATGGACCTGAGCGCAATTCCGCTGATAAAGCGGCTTTCCCATCTGCCGATCATTGCCGACCCGAGCCATGGCACCGGCAAGTGGTATCTGGTCGAGCCGATGGCAAAAGCGTCGGTGGCTGCTGGCGCCGACGGGATCATGGTCGAGGTTCACCCGAACCCTGACCACGCGCTGAGCGACGGTGCGCAGTCCCTGACGTTCGAAAGCTTCAGCCAAATGATGCACAGCCTGGAGCTGGTGGGCACCGCTCTTGGCCGGCCTCTGGCCCGCACTCCGATGCCCGCTGTCGCTCGAACGTAACAGAAGGCGGGATAGCTCAGTGCCCGGTTGGCAGACCATCTGAGATTCAGCGGTTGGCTGCCGAAGATTTGATTATCTGGGGGCGAGGCAACATGTGTCTCGCCCCTTCTGCGCTTTCGATTTGGGCAAAGTAGAATAAAGCATCCGATCATAACAGGAGGCGAGCACGGGAGTGCATCACGCGAGAAAGGCATCGCGCCGATGATAAGCGCCCTTCCTTCGCTGAAGGCGCATCCATGCTCGGTGTTGCTCTCCGTCTTTGAGGGACCGCTCGATCTGCTGTTGCACCTGGTTGAGCAGTCTCGGCTCGACATCACAGAGGTCTCGCTGGTGCAGGTCACTAGCCAGTATCTGGCCTACATGCGCGCCGAGGATCGTATCGACCATCGGGCGCTGGCGGATTTCATCTCGATCGGAGCGCGGCTCATCGAGTTGAAGTCGCGCGCACTCTTGCCGTCGCCCCCGGCACCAATTGGGATCGAGGAAGAGAGCGACCCCGACGACCTGGTAGAAATGTTGCGCGAATACCAGCGATATAAAGAGGTTGCATCGCTGCTAAGAGAGCGCGAGGAGGACGGCGTACGCGCGTTCCCGCGGCTGGCGCTGCCGCCGGAGGTAGCTGCGCCACCGGGGTTGGGTAACGTAACGCTCGATCGGCTCGCTGCGATCGTGCAGCGCGCCATTGCGCGAGCACGAGTACCGGCCGAGCCAGCGCCGCTGCCACGGCCGATCTACAGCGTGCGGGACAAAATCGTCGAGATCGAACTGGTGCTGCGCCTCAAGGGGCGGGTAAGTTTCAGCGCGCTGATGAACACATGTGACACGCGTGAAGAGATCGTCGTGGCATTTTTTGCCGTGCTTGAACTAATCAAACGTGGGCAACTCGCAGCGGCTCAAACCTGTAATTTCGGTGACATCGATCTCGCGCCGGCCACACCAACATCCGGTGACGATCCGGTCGCTGCGGATCTACAGCCCGAGTTTGCCGGGATTCAGTAGTCCGGCCGGATCGAGGGCTTGCTTGAGTTGCCGCATGACCTCCATGCCGCTTCCGTGCTCGCTCCGCATCAGGTGGGCAAGCTTCGTCCCTGCACCGTGGCAGTATTCCATCGAACCACCCATCTCCTGTGCCAATCGCAAGGCCGCGTCCATTCCGTCGGAGAATTGTTGCGCATCGTCCGCTGTTTCAGACCGGCGGAATAGCGTCATCGAAAACAACTCGGGCTGGTTCCAGAGGCCCCATTCGCCGATAGAAATGCCATGTTCGAGCAGAACCGACTGGCTGCAGCGCTTGAACTCAAGCAGCGCGCTCGGCGGCAGGGCGATGTGCATGAAGTCAAACTGCATGCCGTCAGGTAGCCAGCTGTCGCGTTCATTTGCGGTTGACTGCTGCCGGGCTCGGATCTCCTCGGCCACAACATGGCGGTCTTCCCAGAATCGGCGCGCGGTGCGCAGGGGTAGCCGGGTACCGCCAGAGTTTTCGAGAATCGACCGGGCGCGACGTGAAACTGCGCGGACCTCTTCGTTTAGACCCTGGAACGCGAGGTTGAGTAAGCCGACAGCCCCGGCCGGAGTCACTGGCGCGTCAGCGGTTCTGCGTCCGGAGTACGTTTGACCGAAGTCGGTCATCGCCGGGGTGATGCCAGCGGCAAATAGCGCTTGAATTGCCCGAAATCCCTCATCGAATCCAGCGAACCGGTATGCGGCTAGCAATGTCACCTCAGGTCGGGGAAAGACTCGCAGCACCGCCTCAGTGATAATTCCGAAGGTCCCCTCGGCGCCGATGAACAGCGACTTGAGCTGCGGACCCGTGGACGAGCGCGGCATCGGCCGCGTCCGTACAACGGTGCCATCAGCCATGACGGCCGTGAGGCCGAGCACCTGGTCGCCCATCGACCCGTAGCGGGCGCCGAGATACCCGAGGCCGTTTGTGGAGATTGTGCCGCCCACCGTTGCGATCGGGTAGGTCCACGGATCATGCCCGACGATAAGCCCATGTGGCGCCAATGCATCGCCGAGGTCGGCCAAGACCACGCCTGCCCGCACGTTTGCAGTCCGATCTTCCGCACTGATCGCGATGATGCGGTTCATCGACCGGAGATCCAGAACGATCCCCGATTGAACCGTGCGTGCACCGCCCATCAGTCCGGTGCCGCCGCCGAATTCCACCAGAGGCACTCCAAATTCGCGCGCCAGGCCGACTGTCGCGACCACATCCTCCGTGCTGTCGGGTCGCACCGCGACCAACGGCAGCGCCTGGATGGATGCTGGCTCTCGAAAGGCTCGCGACGCACGCAGAAAGTCGCGAGCGATCGTCTCAAGAGTTTCCGGGTCGGTGACGACTTTGGCGATGCCAAGGGCGTCAACCAACCGCTTGCACAGTTCCTCCCCCGCCACGGGCTCTGAACCGGGCGCCGCGATTCCAGCGGCACCGACCGCCTGGACCGAAGGGGAGCGAGGAAGCATCTGCATCGGTTCAGTATACGGACGCCGGCTGACGCGCCCATCCCCCGATGGCAAGCGACGTACGACAGTCGATGGCCGCCTCTGTCCACTGACGGTAGAATAACCGTAACCTCAACCTCGCCCACTGCTCCTTTTTCGAGAGCGACCGAGGCAAAATGCCCATTCCCGCCAGACATCGAACGGGTGAAACGACCGGGGCCGACCCGCGCGCTGCCGATCGAGGCCGGCACGAACCGGGTATCGATCCGCTACGGGATCCGATTTCTGCGTATCTGCTGCAGTCGCAGCACGACAATATGCTGAGTTGCATCCGCTGTGGCCTCTGCCTCAGCGTCTGCCCCACCTACCAGATCAGCTTTGCGGAGGAGGAAGGTCCACGCGGACGCATCGCCATGGCGAGGGCGGTGAGCGACGGGTATATCCCGCTCACGGCTGACCTTGTTCAGCATTCGCAAAACTGCCTGCTTTGCGATGCGTGTACGGCTATCTGTCCCGCCGGAGTGCGGATGGAGCCGCTTGGCACGATGATGCGGGAGGTGTTTGAACGCAATCGCCCCCACGGCCTGCGCGAACGGCTGATCCGTTGGCTGGTGTTCGACCGGCTCTTCGCCGATATGGGCAGATTCCGGCTTGCGAGCCGGCTGGGCAGATTCTACCAGCGCAGTGGCGTTCGCCGGTTAGCCCGGAGCACCAGGCTGCTACGTTTGCTGCGCCTTGAGCGGATGGAGCAGATGCTGCCCGATATGCCGGACCGCTTTCTTGTGCCTTCGGGTCAGCGCTGGCGTCCTGCCGAGGCCGAGGCGGCCAGGCATGTGGAACTGTTTTGTGGCTGTATCATGAGCACGGCTTTTGCCGGCACCGATCGGGCGACGGCCCGAATGCTGGCTCGCAGCGGCGCCGAGGTGGTCGCGACGGCTGGTCAGGTCTGCTGCGGTGCGCTCCACGTCCACAACGGCGAAGCTGAGGGTGCACGAGCACTGGCGCGACGTAATATCGATGCCTTCGAGGCAGATTCCGGCGCGGCGATCGTCGTGAACGCCGCCGGATGCGGCTCGACGCTGAAGGGGTACGGCCATTTGCTGGAGGCCGATCCAGCGTATGCCGAGCGCGCAGTTGCTTTCTCGGCAAGGGTGCGAGATGTCAACGAGGAGCTTGATCGCGCCGGATTGCCACGCCCTCTCCGGAATACGCAGATGACAGTAACGCTGCAGGAGCCGTGTCATCTGGCTCATGCGCAGGGAATACGTGAGGCGCCGCGACGCCTGTTGCGCAGCATTCCGGGACTTACGCTCGTGGAGATGGATGAGCCGGCGCTCTGCTGTGGCAGCGCGGGCGTGTATAACGTTCTGCATCGCGAAAAAGCGGACGCTCTGATCG
Source organism: Dehalococcoidia bacterium (assembly GCA_038240805.1). GTDB lineage: Bacteria > Chloroflexota > Dehalococcoidia > CAUJGQ01 > CAUJGQ01 > JBBRGK01. The sequence goes on from JBBRGK010000089.1 coordinate 6,818, forward strand.
CTCGTAAGGTCCGGAGCGTCGAAAAGACTGGCGCTGCGATCGTGGCGACGTCCAACCCTGGCTGCCAGCTGCAGTTACAGGCAGGGCTGGCGGCGGCGGGAGTACGGACGGAGGTACGTCACCTCGTCGACCTGCTGGACGACGCCTACGGCGGCGCGAGCGTCGGTGACGTCATCGAAGAGGCGGCACGATGAACCGGGTGCGCGCGTGCTGAGCGACGCGTTAATCGATGAACTGCGCGAGATCGTTGGCGCCGATCAGGTTCACGCCGGACCGGCTCAGCTAATCTCCTATTCGCTCGACGGTACGTTCGCCCAGAACCCACCCGATGTCGCTCTAACACCAGTCTCCACCGAAGAGGTTTCGGCGATCATGCGTCTGGCGGCGCGCGAAGGGCTACCGGTGCTGCCACGCGGCGCGGGCACGAGCCTGGCGGGCGGCGGCATTCCGATCGGCGGCGGTATCCTGCTATCGCTTGCGCGCATGAACGAAATCCTTGAAATCGACACTGCTAACGCAGTGGCCGTGGTGCAACCGGGTGTGATCACCGCCAGGCTGCAGTCGGAGGTCGAAAAGCTCAACCTGTTCTACCCGCCGGACCCCGCGAGCTTGAACCAGTCCACGCTTGGCGGCAACGTAGCCTGTAATGCCGGGGGGCCGCGTTGTCTGAAGTACGGCGTGACCAAAGACTACGTGCTCGGCATGAGCGTCGTGCTCGCGGACGGGCGGGTTCTGAAACTCGGCGGCAAACTGGTGAAAAATGTCACTGGCTACCAGCTTGCCCAGCTGTTTGTCGGCTCAGAGGGTACGCTCGGAGTGATTACGCAGATCACACTACGTTTGCGGCCGCTGCCGCGTTTCCGTAGTACTGCTGCCGCCTACTTCGGGACTCTCGATGACGCCTCGGAGGCGGTGGCAGCGATCATGGCGGCAGGGATCCTGCCTGCGACGCTGGAAATGATGGACAACACGACCATAAACGTCGTTGAGGATTACCTCCAGCTCGGTCTGCCGCGTACCGCAGAGGCGATGCTGATTCTCGAGCAGGATGGAAACGATGCCACTGCCGCGCTCGAAGAGGTTGAGCGTATGGCCGGCATCTGCCGCAGCCAGGGCGCAGTTTCTGTTGAGGTGGCCGCAGATGGCGCCGCCCGCGACGCTCTATGGCGGGCGCGACGGGCTGTCTCGGGCGCCCTGGGGCGGGTCCGGCCGAACAAGCTCGGCGAGGACATCGCCGTGCCACGCAGCAAAGTTCCGGAGATGGTGCGACGGGTAGGCGAAATCAGCAGAGAGGTTGGACTGCCGATCGCCGTATTCGGGCACGCCGGCGACGGCAACCTCCACCCAAACATCCTTTTTGATCGGCGCAACCCCGGCGAGCTTGAGCGCGTCGAACAGGCAGCGGCGGCAATCTTCCGAGCGGCGCTAAGTCTGGGCGGCACCCTGTCCGGTGAACATGGCATCGGCTCGTTGAAGCGGGAGTTTCTGGAGGAAGACCTTGGCACGATCGCGGTGGAGCTGATGCGCGGAATTAAGCGCGTGTTCGATCCCAGCGGGCTTCTGAGCCCTCACACGGTCTTTCCTGAAAGGGGAGGTACCGCTCGCACAGATTTCTTGCGAGCGTTGCCGACGCTCGAAGGCTGGACACCGGGCTGAATTTCACCACGTTTTATGGACATCGCCGGGGACGGTGGCAAAATTACGCTGCACCCAGAGGCCATAGAAGTCAGATCAAATCCGGGAGGTAATTCACATGAGTCTTCAGGGAAAGGTTGCTCTGGTTACGGGCGGAGACACGGGAATCGGCAACGGCATCTGCCAGCGATTCGCTCAGGAAGGGGCGGACGTGGTCATCGACTACGTCGGTGATCGGGCTCCAGCCGAAGCACTGGTCGCACAACTGACCGCGATGGGCAGGCGAGCGATGGCGATCGAGGCCGATGTCTCCGATCAGGCGTCGGTCAACGCGCTCTTTCAGCAGGCGATCGCCGCCTTCGGCAGGGTCGATATTCTCGTCAATAACGCGGGCATTGAGAAGCGCGCATCGTTCCTTGACGTGACCCTCGAAGACTTTGAAAAAGTGATCGCCGTTAATCTGCGCGGCGCGTTTCTCTGCGCTCAAGCTGCGGCCCGCGACCT
>JBBRGK010000090.1:0-8950 GCA_038240805.1 Dehalococcoidia bacterium
GGGACGTGAAACACCATATCGTCGGTGCATTCGCCAGGTACAGCCGCCATATCCCCTTTGGCGAAGGCCGCATAGACCTCACGAAGGCGTGTCGCGGTGCGTGTGCGGGCGGCGTCGGTCGTCATTGAATCCACTCCTGACGCGCATCGTACGGACGCGAGGAAGTATAGCATACGCTGGAAAGGGCCAGCCGCGAAATCCTGAGGCAACCAATCACTTCGGCTCTCTGATTGAGGCGTTTTAGTACGTACACCGTCAGCCAACAGATTAATCGAATCAGGCAGCCGTGTCCGGCGTTGGCCCGATGTTCGCGGGCGATTTACGATGGTGGAGTGCACCTGTCCATTACCCGATACGGTGCCGCAGCCCGGTCGAAGTGCGGGCACTCTCCCGAGTGGAGCAAATCATGTATCTCTACCTGCTGCGACATGGAATCGCCTACGATCACGGCGACCCGGCTTATCCGATCGACGACGATCGCCCGCTGACTCCGGAGGGCCGCAAGAAGTTCCGCCGCGCGGCGGCGGGATTGCTGGAGTTGATCGATCCGCCGGCCATCATTCTCACGAGCCCGCTGCCCCGCGCGGCGCAGACGGCGGAGATACTGCAGCAGGCCTGTGGCAGCGCCACGCGCACGATTGTGGCGCAGTCGCTCCGGCCGGGCGGCTCGCGGGATGACGTGCTTCAGGAGTGCCGCAGTCAGATCGCCGCCGCAACCGGCGAAGGCGCTCAGAACCCGGTTCTGAGGCGCGGTATCGCCCTGGTCGGTCATGAGCCTTCACTGGGACTGCTCGCTGCGTGGCTGTTGAACGGCGATGAAGCGGGTTCCAGCCTGCCGCTGCGTAAGGGCGGCGGCGCCTGCTTTCTGTTCGAGGATGAGCTTCAGGCGGGACACGGCCAGTTGGAGTGGTTGCTTACCCCACGGATCATGCGCTCGCTTGTCCGTTAATCCATGAGCCACTGTGATGAAGCCGACCGCGCCGGCTTCGTCACTCCATCAAGGTTCCTCGCCACGCCTGGGCCGCCCGCGAGAGCGGCCTGACAGGCGTGCCTTGCTCCGCTTCGAACCGCTTGATGGCGGCGCGAAGTTGTACCGGAAGGGCAAAACCCTCCGGCACGTTCACCTGCATCGGCTCCGGCTCACCCAGCGGGCGGATGTCGGCCACGCCGCGTTCGCGGAACCAGCCAATGGCCTCTTCGAGCCGGTATTCGGGCGTTGAGGCGCCTGACGTTATCAACACCGTGCGGACGCCCTTCAGCCACTCCTCGCGCAACTCGCTCGCGTCCTGCACGCGCCGGCTCTGTGCCCCTGCCTTCATGGCAGTGTGCACAAGGTTCGCCGTGTTCTCGCTGCGGTCTCCACCGATCACGAGCACGAAGTCAGCGATGCCGGTGCCGGCGATCACCGCTTGCTGGCGGTTTTCGGTGGCATAGCAGATCGAGCCGTGCAGGCTGCTCTCGCCGCCGGACGGCACCGCGATCGCCGGCCGCGCCCCGGGGTAACGCTGGTGAATAGCAGCGATGATTGCGCCTGCGTCCTGGATGCTCCACGTCGTCTGGGTAACGAAGACGATCTCCTCTGCCGGATCGAGCTCCAGCCGCTCGACATCTTCGATCGACGAGACGACCCACGTTCGCTCCGGCACTTCGCCCATCGTGCCCATCGTCTCGTCGTGGGTTGGCTTGCCCACGAGGATGATCTGGCTGGCGGCGTTGCGCCGCACTGCATCATGCACACGCGCCACTAGCGGACAGGTGAGGTCCACGATCGCGTGGAAGTCTCTGGCTTCAGCCTCGGCGCGCACCGCGGGCGAAACCCCGTGGGCGCTATAGAGCAGGACGGCGCCGTCGGGCACGTCGGCGATCGCGTCACAGAAGTGGACGCCCATCTCTTTGAGTTCGTTTACCGGGTCGGGGTTGTGGACGATTTCATGAAAAACCCAGACCGGACGATCGGGGTAGATCTGGCGGGCAAGATCGGCTCCGCGCAGTGCAAACAATACACCCGCACAGTATCCGTGCGGATTGGCGACGAAGACGCGCTCGACAGAAAGGCGGGATGGTACGGAGGTCAACGGTGCAGCTTTCATCGAGCGGCGCCGGCGCTCGGCGGGGCTCTCTACTCAAGTATACGGGAGGCAATGGATCAGTCGCCGACGCTGGTGACAAGCAAGTCGCGCTCGAACAGGCGGCGGCAGCCGCGCCCCAGCGCTTCGCTCCACTCGTCACGCAGCAGCGGCACGCCTGGTGGCAGCACCAGCAGCAGCGATCCCGGCGGCGCTACAATGCTGACCGGGGTCTCCGTGCTCACTCCCACCCGGCGTAGCCAGCGAGCCAGCCCAACCACGAAAGCAAGCCGGCCTGCCTGCCCGGCGTCGCTATCGGCAACGGACAGCTCGAAGCCCTGCAGTTCCAGCCGCTGGCCGTTTTGTGACCCGACTATCAGCGCGATCATCGCCGCTTCTTGCTGCGTGAAGCCAACCAGATCGCCGTTCGCGAGCAGGTAGACAGCGTGCTCGGCCGAGCGATAGAGCGAGATAGCACGGCCTGCATCACAAAGCGCGGCCGCTGCGGACATTAACTCTCGCTCGACTGGCGTGGCGGTGACGACGGCCTGGAGCTTATCCAGCAGGTACAGAGCCAGTTGCTCAACACCATCGCTGGGATGATGGCCGGGACCGGTGGCCGTATCGGCGCTGTCGATGTTTGGGGCAGGGTCCTCGTGGGTGAACTGTCTCAGGGCGCCGGTCACGTAGCGTTCGCGAAAAGCGTCTATGCCCGCGCTGCGGACATTGCGGATCAGCGGCGACTTGTTCGTCCGGAACGCCTCCAGCGCCACACCTTCGCGCAGTCCCTGGCCGCAGACAAGCAGCGATCGGGTTCCGGTTGCCTCCATCACCGCCTGAACGATGACCGCCCCGCCGGTGATAATGTCGGCGCGGTCCGGCGGCAGTCCAGCAAGCCGGCGCCGCTGCTGGACGGTCAGGCTGAGCAACGATCTGGTCAGCCCCCTGAGGCGCGCACCGTCGATCTGGTACCCGTGCAGCCGGTACGAAGGCACCCCGCTGCTTTTGCGCACCAGCTTGGCGAGGTTGCGCACGGTGCCGCCGGCACCCGTCAGGATGCCGCCCGACTTGGACTTGCGCACGCCGGCCTGCCGCAGGCTCTTGAGCACGTGCGAACGCAGTTCCGCGACCTGGGAGCCAGACGGCGGGTCTCCCGTCAGAAACCGCTCGGTCAGCCGCAGCGCGCCCAGCGGCAATGAGAGCGCCCGCTCGCAGCCACGGGCGGCAACAAAGGTAAGTTCGAGGCTGCCGCCGCCCAGGTCAAGCACGATGCCGTCGTCGATGGGCAGGCTGTTCACGGCGGCGAGATAACCGTAGTACGCTTCTCGCTCTCCGCTCAGCAGCGTTATCTCCGTGCCAGTATCTGCCTGCAGTTGTTCGAGCACTGCCGGACCGTTGGTGGCGTCTCGGAGGGCGCTCGTGCCGACGGTGATCAGCCGCTCGACCCCAAACTGCTCCGCAGCGGCCCTGAAGCCCCGCAGCGCATTGCGTGTGCGTTCGATCGCCGGCTGGCCGATCTCCCCTGTCTGCGAGAGTCCTTCTGCAAGGCGCAGCGAAACCTGCGACTCGTCCACGATCAGCGGGATGCCGTGGACCTGACGCAGCGCCAGAATCAGGCGCCCGCTGTTCGAGCCAAGGTCGATCACGCCCAACCGCGTGAGCCGCAACGTCAACTGCTACACCGCCCAACGCGGCGGCTGCACATGCCACCGACGTAGGCGGCAAGTGTAGCATCGGTAAGGCAGTGCACCGGGGAAGCTCGGATCCACGGCTGCACCGCCGCTGAGTTTAATGGAGACAGGCATGGATATTCGAGACGCCACTCTGGACGACGCTGCCGCAATCGCGCGGATCTATAACCAGGGGATCGAGGACCGCGTCGCGACGCTCGAAACCCAGCTCCGAACACCCGAAGAGCGGGCGGAGTGGCTTGCTGGCCGCAGTTCGCGGCATCCGGTTCTCGTCGCCTGCGATGCCGCGGGCGCCACTGCCGGCTGGGGCTCCCTGAATCCGTTCAATCCACGTCCGGCGTACGATCATGTGGTCGACTTTTCAATCTATGTCGGTCGCGAGCAGCGCAGCCGCGGCATCGGTGATGCCCTGTTGACCGTTCTGGAAGCTCGGGCACGGACGCTCGGCTACCACAAACTGGTGCTGGCTGCATTCCCCACCAACGCGCCCGGCATGCGGCTCTACGAGCGCCACGGCTTTCACACGGTAGGGGTCTACCACGAGCAGGGAATGCTCGACGGCCGTTGGGTTGACGTGGTGACAATGGAAAAGATCCTCGGCTGATGCACGGCGGAGACCGAACGCGCATTGCGTATACTGACGCCGGGCGCAGCCGCGACCATGCGGCGTGAGCACGGAGGAACCGGACGATGGCAGGTCAGACATTGCGGGTCGGAGTGGTCGGGGCAGGGGCGAACACACGCCTGCACCACATTCCAAAACTGCAGAAGATCGATGGCGTCGAGGTCGTGAGCGTCGCGAACCGCAGCCGTGAATCCGGCCAGCGGGTTGCGGCCGAGTTCGGCATTCCGACGGTCTACGATAACTGGAAGCAGCTCGTGGAAGCGCCTGACACAAACGCGATCATGATCGGCACCTGGCCGTACCTGCACTGCCCGATCACGCTCGCGGCGCTCGCCGCCGGCAAGCATGTCCTGACGGAAGCGCGATTGGCGTCGAACGCTGCCGAAGCGCGTCGGATGCTCAACGCCTCGCGTGAGCACCCCGAACTGACCTGCATGATCGTCCCATCGCCATTCACTCTTAATGTTGATGCGGCCATCGAACAGCGGGTTCGCGAGGGCTACCTCGGCGAGGTCGTCAGCATCGACGTGCGCGGGGCGATGCCCGCCTTCGCGGAGGTAGGCGGCAAGCTAGTCTGGCGCCAGAACCGCGACCTCAGCGGCAACAACATCCTCAACATGGGCATCTGGTACGAGGCACTGATGCGCTGGGTGGGCGAGGCAACCAGCGTTATGGCACGCACCAAAGTCGTGGTCAGGCAGCGGCTCGACCTCGATACCGGCGAAGCGAGGCAAACGACGGTCCCCGACCACGTCGAGATCGTTGCCGAGATGGCAATTGGCGCTCTGGCGCACCTGAGCTTCAGCGCAGTCACAGGGCTTTCGCGGTCACCCGAGGTCTGGCTGTTCGGCACCGAAGGCACACTGAAGTACGAACAGGCGGCAAAAGTGCTCTCAGGCGGACGGCGGAGCGATAAGGAACTAAAGCCGATCGATGTGCCCGCAGAACAGCAGGGATTCTGGCGTGTCGAAGAGGAGTTCGTGGCTGCCGTGCGCGGCGAAGTGCCAGTGCGCTACACCACGTTCGAAGACGGCGTTCGTTACATGGACTTCACGGAGGCCGTGTTGCGTAGCGCAATGACGGGTATGGCAGTGCCTCTGCCGCTGGGGTGATTGCCTCTCGGTCTGCATGAATCTCGGTCGCCGCAAGCGCCGCTTCGGACTCCTCTCCGACCCGGTTTAACTGCTGCTCAGCCGTCGCGACTGCCGGTTGTCTGCAACTCAGCCGCTGGCTCGAGCGTTACGCCTGATGACAGGTACAAGCTTTTTGGCGTGCGCCGATCGCTCAACTGCAAGAAAAGCCGTCGCGGACGCGTCCTCTTGCCTGTGGAGAGGCTGGATGAAGACCCTGGTACTTTTCGCGCTGAGACGTGGGTGGCCGGCAGGCGTAGTGATTGCGTGCCTGCTGGCCGCGCTGCTGGGCGCTGCTCACGGGCAGGCGCAGACTGCGCAGCCGGTCGCGACGGGCGTCCCCGATCCGAACTTGACTTTGCAGATCGCCCAGCGGTCTGAGGCGCCGGGAAGCCAGACCGCCGTGCTTACCATCTCGTCCGCGTATCCGGTGCAGGTGCGGCTGTTTGAAAACGGTTCCCTGCTGCTGTTCGACGGCTTCACATCGAGCACGCCAGGCACCGTGATCCGCACCTACGCCCGTGACTGTGGCCGGCGTTACGTCTACGACCTCTATGCGGTCGTCAACGGCGGCGTCGCGGCCATGCGTTCTGCATCCTTCACTCTTTGTCCGGAAGCGGTGGCAACCCCCACGCCCGCCCCGGGCGCGGCCAGGTCGACGCCGCCAGTTCCACCGACCGCAGCCGCCACCGGTGTAGCTGCCGCCGCGCCTGCTCCACCTCCGCCGGCACCGGCCGCTGCGGCGCCATCCCGGTCGGCGCGCATGCCGGGGGAGCCGCCCGTGCCCGAGCCGCCGCTGGAGCCGCCGAGCCCGGCGCTCTCCAGCGGCTTCGTGCTGGCCCAGGCCGACGATCTGGCAGCGGCCAGCGCAGTGGTTTCAGGCACAAGCTACCTGCGCGTGCTGGCGATCTGGCTGCGCGGCACCGACAACGATGGCCAGGGAGGCGGCGACTACCAGTACGTTCAACTGGCAAACCTGGGCGGCGCCGATCAGGACCTGAGCGGCTGGGCGATGCAGGGCGACAGCGGCCCGATCAACGGCCTGACCTTTTACTTCCCGGATGGGTTCACGCTCAGGGCCGGCACTGCCTGTCGCGTGTACGTCGGTCATCCAGCCGCCAGCACCTGCACCGACGGCAGCTTCGCCCTCTTTCATTTCTGGGGCGACCACGGTACGGCCAGCCTCTGGGATAACCAGGGCGCACTTGTCGACTCGTTGCCATACTGAGTCAGAGATATAAACCAGGACCCGCCTCACCCGGTGGACTAAACGAGAAAAAAGGTCGAGGTGGCGTCCCACCCCGGCCTTTGATGTTCACTTCAACCGTTTACCTGTTAGGAGTCTCGAGCAGCAGTGAGGAACGCGCTGCTCCGTCGGATACCGGCACGTCGATGATTAGCACGCGCCCGGTGCCGTCAATCTGCAGCCGATCCTGCGCCACGACGCGGGTGGCGTCACCCTGTCGCAGCTCCTCTCCGTCGATAGCATTGTCGCCGGAGATTCCGTAGACGTACAGGCCGCGTCCCGCTGGCACCGTCAACTCAAGCGGCTCCTGCCGCTCCGAGAGCGCCATGACGACATCCTGGTAGATCGGTACGCCACCGGCGCTGCCCCAGGGAGAGGCAACGATCGTCAGGCCGGAGTCGCTGACCGTGTAGTCTTTCTCTGCGTAGCCGGGCGCAATACCTTTTTTCGACGGCAGGAACCAGATCTGCTGCAGCCGCACCGGCTCATGCGCATAGTTGTACTCAGAGTGCTGAATGCCGGTTCCTGCCGACATCTTCTGCACCCGGCCGGGACGGATCTCGCCGTGATTGCCGACCGAGTCGTAGTGGGTCAGCGTACCGCCCTGCACCAGCGTCACGATCTCCATATCCCAATGCGGGTGCATCGGAAAGCCGCTCTCGCCGTTGATCAGGTCGTCGTTAAACACTCGCAGGGGACCAAAGTTGAGGTTCTGCGGGTCGTAGTAATCGCTGAATGAAAAGTGCCAGCGGGCGTCAAGCCAGCTGCCCCGCATGCGGTGATGTTGGTCCTTGCGGCGAATGTCGTACATTGGTGATCTCCTGGGATCGTCTGTCTATCGCAACGGTGCCGCTGCCATCAGCCAGTCAGTTGCATATCGTTGCGATCGCAATTAGTGTAGCACGTACTCGTTGCGTATGCAACTATCAAAGGGTGAGCAAACGAGCACAACCTGACCCGGACGAACTACGCACCTGGCGCGCCTTCCTCGAAGCGCACGCGAGGGTGACCGCCGTGCTAGATCGGCGCCTGCGCGATTCCGGCTGCGGGCTCGACTTACGTGAATACGACCTGCTCGTGCATCTGGCGGAAGCGAGCAAACAGAGCGAAGCGGGGCTTCGCTTGCGCGACCTGGCTGCGAGGGTGCTTCTGAACCCCAGCAACGTGACCAGAAGGCTGGAGGCTCTTGCCCGGCGCGGTCTCGTGGAACGGAGGCCCGACCCGCGCGACGGCCGTGGTGTGATCGCCTTTCTCACCCCCGCAGGCCGGCAGATGTTGCGGCGCACCGCCCAAATCCACCTTCCTGACGTCCAGGAACTGGTGTTTCGAGAAGCAGGCTCCAATCTGGAGGAGATTCGCGACTTCCTGGAACAGATCGCCGCACACGAAACCCGGAGCGCCGAGTGATATCTCCTCTGCCGGTGTCGCCGGAGCACTAGCAGGCTCGGGTAACCTACTGCTGCCCATCATGGTGTACGGCAAGTACCGACACCTGCACTATGATTGGTCGATGACAACCCTCGGCGTCCTCGACCAATCGCCCATCCGCAGCGGCGCCACGGCGACCGATGCGATCCGCGACACGCTGAACCTTGCACGGTTCACCGACGATCTCGGCTATCACCGCTACTGGCTGGCCGAGCACCATAATTCGGGCGGGCTTGCAAGCGCCACGCCGGAGATCCTGATCACGCAGATTGCCGCCCGCACACGTCGGATCCGGGTTGGCTCCGGCGGCGTCATGCTCAGTCACTACAGCCCACTGAAAGTCGCCGAAACGTTTCGAATGCTGGAAACGCTCTACCCCGGCCGTATCGACATGGGAATCGGGCGGGCACCCGGCAGCGATGGCCGCACGGCCCAGGCGCTGGCGCACGGCCCCGGAGCGCTCAGCGTTGAGCACTTTCCCGAACAACTGATGGATCTCTACGGTTTTCTGGCCAACGATTTTCCTGCCGGCCACCCGTTTAGCGGTATCCGCGCCATGCCGGAGGGGCCGAGCATCCCCGAGCCCTGGCTGCTCGGCTCGACCTATCACGGCGCCAGCTATGCCGCGCAGCTCGGCTGGGGCTTTTCGTTCGCGCAGTTCATCAGCCCCGACGGCGGTGAAGATGCTGTGCGGGAGTATCGCAAGAACTTCCAGCCATCGCCGATGCTCGCCGAACCGCGTGCCAGCCTGGGCGTCTCTGTCA
>JBBRGK010000091.1:0-8950 GCA_038240805.1 Dehalococcoidia bacterium
AGGTTGTCGCGCAGGTCGGCGATGGACCGGGCGTTGTTGCCGCGGCCTGCACCGGGATTGCTGGTCACGGACCAGAGCAACAGGTACAGCAGCACGGGTAGCCCCGCGATGATCAGCAGCAGCACCTTTGGCATCAGCCGCCGAGAGAGGCGGAACAGCTCGCTGCGGAGCAACGGCAGCATCAGCGCCTCCCTTCCTGCGACGCATCGCCGCTTTCAGATTCAGTGACTTCCAGAAACACGTCCTCAAGCGAGCTCTGGCGCGGCACGATCGCCGAGGCGAAAAGCCCCTGCTCGGCCAGCGCCCGGTTGATGGCGGCGCCGCTCTCTTCGGGGGTCACGATCGACAGGTGGCCGTGCTCGACCGTGACACGCTCGATCTGCGGCAGCGAGCGTAGAATCGCCGCCGCCTGCTCTGGCTGTTCGATATCGACCTCCAGATAGCTGCGCCGGCGCAACAGCTCCTTGACCGAGCCGAACTCCAGCAGCTTACCTTTGCGAATGATCGCCACCCGATCGCAGATGTGTTCCACCTCGTTCAGCAGGTGGCTCGCGAGCAGGACAGCCCGCCCTTCGCGCGCAAGCTGCGGAATCAGCTCGCGCACCTCCCGCTGTCCGGCGGGGTCGAGGCCGTTGGTTGGTTCATCCAGGATGACGAGCGCCGGATCGGTCAGCAGGGTCGAGGCGATCCCCAGGCGCTGCTTCATGCCCAGCGAATAGGTCTTGTAGGGGCTGTCGGCGCGGTCGGAGAGACCAACCTCGGCCAGCAGCGAGTTGATGCGGCCATCCGGCACACCGCCGACTGCCAGCGCCAGCGCTCTGAGGTTGTCGCGGGCGGAGAGGTAGGGATAGAACGCGGGCGACTCGATGATCGCGCCGATGTTGCCGGGGAGAACGTCGCGGTGCGTGGCCAGGTCCTGGCCGAACAGCTCTACCTTCCCGGCGCTGGGCTCAACCAGGCCGAGCACCATGCCGACCGTGGTGCTTTTGCCGGCGCCGTTGGGGCCGAGAAAACCGAGCACTTCGCCAGCTTTGACATCGATGTTGAGGTTATCGACCGCGGTCAGAATATTGAAGCGGCGGTTTGGGCCTTCGCCGGTCACGACGGCGCCGAAGCGCTTGGTCAGCGCGACCGTGCGCAGGACCACGGTCCCCCGCGCGGGCCGCATCCGCGAGCTATCGCCGTGCTCGACCTCCCGTACGGCCATTCGCTATACCTCCGTCCACCGCCGCGCCTGCCGGGCGTCTGAGCGAACTGTCCTTATCATACGCACGAACGCAGATACGGACAGACAGCCGTCGGGGAATGGGCGCATACTTCAGAAGCCCGGTCGATTGCACCACCGCCTGCTCATTTACGGGCCAGAACTGACGACCGGAACGAAATCGAGCGAATGTCACCACTGGAGAGTCCGAGATGACACAGGAGATCGTGCCAACCACACCGTCCGGTTCGCCAGGCGATGATGTTCCCGCTGTTCCCACGGGTAAAGAAGCGCCCGCTGCACCGGGTGGGCTGGTCGAGCGGCTGGCCCAGAAGGTGGGGCTGCGGGCAGCAGCGACCAGCGTCTACGGCGACCCGGTCGAACAGGGCGGCGTGACGGTGATTCCCGTGGCCAGGGTGCGCTACGGGTTCGGCGGCGGCGGCGATCGGACTGGCAGCGGTGGCGGTGGGGGCGGCGTGGTCGCAAAGCCGAGCGGCTACATCGAGATCGGCAATGGCACCTCGAAATTCCACCGAATCGACGATCCAACAGAGATCCTGGGGGCAGTGGCGACGATGATCGTCGCCTCGGGCGTGGGCATGTTCCTGATCTTCCGCGGCTTCAGCGCGATCTATCGCGGCAGCGGCGCCCGCCGCCGCCGGTAGCAGTGCAACGTGCAGGTTCTGCGTTACGCGTGTCTATAAGACACAGGAAAATCCGGCTCCAACGTGGTGAAGCGCCCACCAGCAATGTCTTCCCGCCCGCCCATCCACGAAAACGGTGCAACGCAACCAGTGATCGCCCTCTCCGTCGCCTGCGGGCGACGGACCAGTACCACCCGTTAGGCGTAGTGGTAGAGGGGAAGGGGTGAGGTTCGTTCCTAGGTCCGATACTGATGCGGACCGAAGTCGGCCTCGTAGAACGGCGCCACGTTGTCGCCGCGGCGGATGATGTGGTCGATCCGCTTCCGGTCCTCGTCGGTGATCGTCACGTTCATGGCGCCCATGTTGTCGTCGAACTGTTCCATCGTGCGCGGGCCGATGATCGCGCTGGTGATGCCGGGCTGCTGCGCCACCCAGGCGAGCGCCAATTGTGACAGCGTGCACGACTTCTCTTCGGCGAGCGGCTGCAAGCCCTCGACAACGTCGTACACGCGGTCGTTGAGCCGGCGGCTGGCGAACTGCGAGCCTGAGTCCGAGAACCGGGCGCCTTCTGGCAGCGGCTCGCCGCGCTTGTACTTGCCGGTCAGCAGCCCGCCGGCCAGGGGACTCCAGGGAATCAGCGCGATGCCGTGCGTTTGCGCCATCGGGATCAACTCACGCTCGATGCGACGGTCAACCAGGTTGTAGGGCGGCTGCTCGCAGATAAAGCGGTTGAGGCCAAGCTCTTTGGCCACGTATAGTGCCTCGACCAGCTGCCAGGCGCCGAAGGTGCTGCTGCCGATGTAACGCACCTTGCCGGCCCGGATCAGGTCATCGAGCGCCCGCAGCGTCTCATCAATCGGGATGTCGGACTGGGGGCGATGGATCTGATAGAGGTCGATCCAGTCCGTCTGGAGCCTGCGCAGCGACGCCTCGCACTGCTGGATGATATGCCGGCGCGAGTTGCCGTTCATGTTGGGGTCTTCGGCGTCCATCTGGCCGTGAACCTTGGTCGCCAGCACGATCGAGTCGCGCCGGCCGCGCCGTTTCAGCGCCTCGCCGACTGCCTCCTCGCTGCGGCCTCTGCTCGCGTAAACGTTGGCCGTGTCGATGAAGTTAATCCCGGAGTCGATCGCCTTGTCGATGATGTCATAGGAGTCTTCCGGCGTGGTTTTGCCACCGAACATCATCGCGCCGAGGCAGATGGGCGAGACCTTGACGCCGGTTCGGCCGAGGGAACGGTATTCCATGTCACTGTCCTTTTCGTCGCTTCACGGTCGGGGTTCACTTCTTACTGTACATATATGTGTGTGTGCCAGGGCAACAACCAGCCGGGTGTGTTCCGAAGCTCTCGAAGCACGCAAGGGCGCGAGCGCAACTTTTGCTAAGCCTCGGGCAGCGACCGCTGTGGACGCTCCCGGCCCAGCCGGCGTTCCCCTTCGTGGGCCAGCCGCTCCTGCACCCAGCGTGCAACGAGATCCTCAGGCGCGAGGTCGCGTTCTGCCGCTGTGGCAGTGAGCGCCGCGACTACCTTCGCGTCGAGTCGCACGTTCAGCGTCCGGTCGCCGCTGCCTGGATCTGCCGTCATCGTGTTGGTCTCCTGCGTTGCTCCGCCATCATGGCATACCGGCAGGCAACGGTCCCTGGTCCTTATCGACATGCTGGGCGCCGCTGACCATAGCGTGGACCGCAGCGGAAAGGTCTGCGATCTCCTGCGCGAGCGCGAGAATCTGCCGCGAGATTTCGAGGATGTCCTTGTTATCGTCGTCTTCCGTCTGCACCAACTTCCATTCGGCGTCCGCGATCGACTGGCGCTTTTTGTCGGCGCGGTTCTGGCTGATCATGACGAACGTCGAGAGGAAGATCGCTTCCAGGCTGACGATCATCGTGAGCAGGCCGAAGGGGAAGTTATCGCCGAACGGATGCACGACAAGCCAGAAAGCGAAGAGCACGATGTGCAGATAAACGAAGATCATTGAGCCCGCGAAGGTGGTGATCGCATCGGCGGCGCGGTTCTGCACGCTCGCTGCCCATTCCTCCTCGTGAGCCAGAATGCCGGGATGTTGCGTATCCAAGTCTCGATCCTCCTATAATCCGTTTTGCGCCATCTGCCAATGAATAGAATAGCCGGATCTCCCGAGACCCGTGGCCCGTACGAATGAGCTATCGCCACGGACCAGCTTCTGGCGCAAGCTGGAAGCGGAGGCGCGAAAACCTGTGGGATTGCTTGGACATCTGCATGGCAGCTTCGCGACTGCCGTCATCCTGGGGTTGCTGTTCGCTGACGAGGCGGGCATGCCTGTGCCTATCGCGCCCAACGAGGTGCTGCTGATCCTGGCTGGAGTGCTGATCCAGGCAGGGGGACTGCACGCCTGGATCTTCTTCCCCGCCGCTGCCGTGGCAATGATCGCCGGCACCGCCGCTGGCTACGGCTGGGCGCGCGTCGCCGGAGAGCGAGGACTACAAAGCCTTGCCCGCCGGGTAAGGGCCGAAACGGTCTATCACAAGGTGCGCGGGCGGCTACATGCCGCTGGGCCGGTGGGCATCGGCGTAGCGCGGATGCTGCCCGGCGTCCGCCCCTGGGCGACGCTCGTCGCGGGCGCTACAGGCCTGAAGGTGCGCACGTTCGCGCTGGGGGCGCTGCCGGCCCTGTTTCTCTGGGAGATCGGCTGGACGGTGCTCGGCATCATCATCGGCGTGCCGGCGGTGCATTACCTGGGCGTGTTTGAGCGGCTGATCCTGCGCGGCGTCCTGCTGCTGATCCTTGGCGTCGCCTCACACTCGATCATCCGACGCTTTCGCACAGAAGGCGTGCTGGCGCTCCACCGTCGAGCGGTGCAGATACCCCTGGTGATGCTCGTACTCGGTGGCTCGATTTCCTGCGTCACCCTGGGCCTGCTTTCGATCGGTCGCGGTGTAATCCACGTGCGTCACCACGCCTGGGTAGATCTGCTGTTCGTGCTCGGCGTTCTCGCCGTCGCCGGCGTGGTCGCCTTCATCCGCGATCTGCCGTTCAGGACTGACCGCCCCACTGCCACCGGAACGGGGTAACCCTCGCCGTTCATCCCACCGTCCGTGCAACGCACCCCACAATCGCCCTTTCCGTTGCGCAGCAATAGAGCGGGAAAGGGGTGAGGCGCGCCTGCCGTCCATCCTCACCGGCCGTGCAATGCATCCAATGATCGCCTTCTCTATTGGCCGCGGCCGATGGACCAGTACCACCCGTTAGGCGTAGTGGTAGAGGGGACGGGGTGAGGCGCGCTCTACCGCACGACCCTGCGCTCCCGCAGATCGGCGATGCGGTTGGCGTCGTAGCCGAGGCCGCTCAGCACCTCTTCAGTATGCTGACCGAGGCCGGGGGATGCGCCCTGGTGGCGGAGGGGCGTGCGGCTCATCTGCACGGGTAACCCCAGCATTTTGACCGGGCCCACTGCATGGTGCTCTGCGTCCACGACCAGGCCGCCGGTAACAACGTGCGGGTCGTCGTATAGCTCGTCGGCAAAACGCACCGGCCCGGCCGGCACCGCCGCCTCATCGAACAGCTTCAGCCACTCGGCGCCGCTGCGTACACGGAATAGCGCCTCTGCCTGTTTGACCAGCCGTTCGCCGATCGCGCGGCCCTCAGGACTCTGCAAATCGACGCCGGTGAGGGTCAGACGCGGGTCTTCCAGGCCCATCACTTTCAGGAACTTGTTGCGCAGCGGCAGGCTCAGGCAGGCGACAGCGATGAAATCATCCTTCGTCTGGTAGACGCGGTAGTAGGGACTCACGGCCACGCCGGCTGTGATCCCCTTCGCTTCGCGAACAGCTTCGACGATCGTCTGATAGCTGGCGCCTGCTTCGCGCAGAGCCCGGATAATGTCGAGCACCAGCGAACGCTGGGCAGCGTCCTGGCTCTCGATCGAGTAGAAGCTTGACGCCTGCACCGTCAATGCCGCGCCGAACAGTGAGGTATCGACCTGTTGACCGGCGCCGCTTTTCTCGCGCTCATAGAGCGCTGCACAGACAGCCCAGGCGAGCGTCAGTCCGGCGGAAATGTCGACCACTGCCGCGCCGCCGACGCCCAGTGGCAGACCGCTCGCGTCGAAGCGGCCGGCGGCGCTCATCAGGCCGCTCATCGCCTGCAGGATCAGGTCATAACCGGGGCGATGCGCGTTCGGGCCCCTGTGGCCGAAGGCGGTGTTCCAGACATATATCAGCCGTGGGTTGATCGCCGACAGGGTGGCATAGTCGATCCCGAGCCTTGCCGGCACATCGGGGCGGTAGTTGATCACGACCACGTCCGCATCCTTCGCCAGCTCGTGGATGATCGCCTGGCCCTCGGCCGTTTTCAGATCGACCGCGAGGTCACGCTTGCCGCGGTTCAACGGCATGAAGGTGCGGCTTTCGCCCGGCATGAACTGACCGAACAGCCGCCATGACTCGCCCTCAAGCGGCTCGATCTTGATCACCTGAGCGCCCATGTCGGAGAGCAGCATCGTCGCCAGCGGCGCGGCGATCATCTCGGAGAAGTCCAGGATCTTGACCCCAAGCAGCGGTCCAGACGCGGCCTGGTCCCCTGGACGTGCCGTCTGCGCATCTTCATGAGTTGTCGGCATACGGTTCTCCCCGATCGTGGTGAACCGGAGTATACCGCGAAGCCGCGGCAGAGGGGCAAACCGTATTCTAGCCGGAAGGCAGGCTGCTCGCTGAATTGAGGCCAGTTCAACCGGCCGCGAGTCAGCGTGCGCTGACGTACCGCTCACTGCGGGCGCACTCACCGAGCCCTGCCTCGTTGAGGATCGTGATCGAGGCGCGGTCGTACTGGATGAAACCGAGCTTGACGAAGCGGCTGAGCAGGGCGCTGACTGTCTCCCGGCTGGTGCTTACCAGCTGAGCGATCTGGTTGTGGGTGAGATGCAGCTTCAAGACGGAGTTGCCAGCCTGCCTGGCCAGCAGGTCCAGCAGCAGTTGTGCCAGGCGGCTGGAAACCGACTGAGAGGTCAGGCGCTGGATCAACCGCTCGTGGGCAAGAATGCGCTCTGCCATCAGTCGCGTGACGGCTGTTGCGAAGGCCCGGCTTTGCTGCATCAGCACCTCGAAGTCCTCGCGGCTGATGCCGACAACGATCGATGGTTCCAGAGCGAACACCGACCTCCGGCGCACGCCGTCCTCGACCAGTGCCGTCTCGCCGGCGATATCGCCAGCGCGCAACATGTCGAGCATGACCTCGCGCCCGTTCCGGCCGGCGATCGAGATCGCGAGGCAGCCGTTGACGACAAAGTAGATGCTGTTGCTATGCTCTCCGGCTGCAAACAAGGTCTCCTGCGGCGCCAGAGCACGCTCATGCATTGCGTCCATCAGCCGCTGGACAGCGGGGTCCTCTGTGGCGCCGAGCATGCCGCCCAGCCGTTGAATGTACATTGATCCGCGGGATACCACTGGGGCGTTCTCCTTGACGGTCGCCACCCTTCGCTACCGAACGGTATCACCGCAAACGCTAACAATAGACCGGATAATTCGGCGCTGTAAGGGTGCTGACAGATACGAGGTTGAGCGGCGCATTGAGACTCGACGAGCGAGATGCCGCCGCAGCGAGCAGTATGGCTACGGTCGCTCAGAGTGAGCGACGGCCGCCTTGAGTTGCCCGGCTATCAAGCCGTATACATATATTGATACGCAGTGGTATGAGTGTTGGATCACTTCAGAACGGCGGTGAGAGCCGTGCCGCGATACCTCACCCCGTCCGGTAAACCTCACCCCGGCCCCTCTCCATTGCCTGCCGTCAATAGAGAGGGCGATCATTGGTTGCCCGATTCGGGCGGTGAGGATGAACCCAGATCTCGTGCCGCAGTTGGCCAGCAGGTGGAAGCCGAGCACCGTCAGCCTAATGGCGATGTCCACGTTGCGTGTTGTATACCGATAGAGAGGACAATCTATTATGACTCACAAGGCCCAACCGATTGATGTCAGTCAAAACCCCGCGCTGTTGTCCTTCGCCCGAGAGATCAAGCGCTCCGGCACCCCTTGTTTGCTCCGCGCGGATGGGGAATAGCTGGTGCGCGTTTCACCGATTGGAGCAGCCCGACGGCGTTTGAAGGGCAAACCAACCTTTGCCGGTGACCCGTTCTGGCGCATTATCGGCATAGGTCAGGCAGGCGAACCCGGTGATAATACGTCCGAGCATGGTGATGAGTTCCTGGCCGATTTTGAAATGGAAAGTAAGATTGGATGAAACCTACACGCTGATGCTGGCGCGGATGGGCTACCGCGTTGCTGTTCCGTTTCTGGACGATGTCAAATGCCTGCGTCCATCCTCAGTGCTTGTATCGAGCAACCAGAGATCGCCCGCTCTGCCGGCCGCAGCCAGTGGAGAGGGGACGGGGTGAGGTCGTGAGGCCCGCCCTACCGCGAGCCGCGCAGCCGTGGGTCGAGGATATCGCGCAGGCTATCGCCGAGCAGGTTGAAGCCGAGCACCGTCAGGCTGATGGCGAGGCCGGGGAAGAGCGCCGCCCAGACGTTGATCGGGAAGCTGGTGCGCGAGTTGGAGATATCGGCGCCCCAGGATGGGTTGGGCGGCGGAATGCCGAGTCCGAGGAACGAGAGCGATGCCTCCGCGAGGATGGCCGCGCCCAGCAGGGTGGTGGCGATCACGATCGCCAGCGGCAGGATGTTGGGCGTCAGGTGACGCACGATGATGCGGGTGCCGGACGCTCCAGTAGCGCGAGCGGCTTCAATGTAGGCATTCTGGCGCTCTGAGAGCACGGCGCCGCGCACGACGCGCGCCACGCCAGGCACGATGCCGATCGCCACCACCAGAATCACGTTGTTGATCGACGGTCCCAGCACGCGGATCACAATCAGCAGCAGGATAATCTGGGGGAAGGCGATCGCGGTGTCCACGCTGCGCTGCACGAACGAATCGAGCCAGCCGCCGGCGTAGCCCGAGGTCATGCCGATCGCCAGACCCGCCAGCGTGCCGAGTCCGACCGAGAAGAAGCCGACCCTGAGGGAGATGCGCGAGCCCTGCACGACGCGGCTGAAGATGTCCTGGCCGAACTTGTCGGTGCCGAAGAGGTTCGCCGCCGTCGGCCCTCTGGCGATGGGACCGGCAAACTTGTTGATC